>JBDTMW010000248.1:0-3886 GCA_039934065.1 Actinomycetota bacterium
TTACGACGGTAATGCTGTTGGCGGCCTGTCAAGGCGCCAACGCAACACCGACGCCTGTCGCAAGCGGTACCCCGGGACCGACCGGAACCGGTAGTACTACTCCAACGGCGACCCCGGCCGTAACTGACGCGCCTTCGGCCCCGCCGACTGACGCGCCGAGCTTCGCCGGTGGCACGCTCTACATGCTCATGAGCACAGCGGTCGCAAACGGTGGCGAAGGGTTCCAGGACTTGGACCCGCAGCGCACCTACACCGGTGAGGACCTGGCGTTCCTTGGCGCCACGATCAACCGGACGCTCAACGGGTACGTCTATTCAGAGGATCCGGCGGCGGCTTCAGGTCTCATCGCTGATGCAGCGACCGATACCGGTACCGCTAGCGCTGACGCGATGACGTGGAGCTTCACGGTTCGCGACGGCATCCTGTGGCAGGACGGCTCAGCCGTTACCTGTGAGGACTTCAAGTTCGGTGCCTCACGCGTGTTCGCGACCGACCTCGTCGGTGGCGGCCCGTCGTATGCGCTCTCGTACCTTGACGTTGCCACGGTCGATGGCTTCTCCCCGGTGCTGGATGATGCTGGCAACGTGACCGGTGCAGAGGCGGCCACCAAGGTCGCTTACGCTGGCCCGTACCAGGAGAACATCCCGAACTTCTTCGCCGATGAGGCGATGACCACACCGGTCGCGAACGATCCGGCTGCGTTCGATGCTGCCGTCGAGTGCGACGGTCAGACCATCACCTATCACCTGAAGACCCCCATCGCGGACTTCAACTACACGGTGACGCTGGGCATGGGCGCTGTCCCGAACCCCACTGATCACCCCGATGTTCCCCTTAGCCTCTCCGGCAGTGAGGCCTACAACGACACCCCGTGGTCCAACGGCCCGTACATGATCGAGTCGTTCACCCGCGGTGTTGCAGGCAGCCTGCACATGGTGCGCAACCCGCACTACGATCCCGCCACCGACGAGAGCGGCCGCATGGCCTATCCCGACGAGTGGATGGTCGTCCAGGGTCTTGACCCGTCGGTCATGGACACGCGCCTCATTACCCCCACGGGCGATGACGCCTTTGCGGTCTCGTACGGCAACGTTCAGCCGCAGAACCTGGAGACGGTCTTCGCTGATCCGCACACGGCCAACCCGGACTTCCTGGGTCGTGCCTTCAGCGACTTCGATCCCTACTCGCGCTACTACTGGATCGACACCTCAGTGGTGACGAACCCGATGATCCGCCAGGCCATGGCGGTTGCTCTTGATCGCGACGCGATCCGGAACAACGGTGGTGGCGAGTACGTGGGCGACTACGGCGACGGTACGATCAAGCCGAACATCGGCATGGACTACGCGCCGACGAACCTGTGGGACGCCGCTGGCCCCTTCGGCCAGGACATCCCGGACACGGGTGACCTCGCCCTTGCCCAGCAGCTTATCGCCGACTCGGGCGAGGCTGCGCCGACCCTCGACTGGAACTATGTCACGGGCGAAGTTGCCGACCGCACGGCCGGTATCGTTCAGGACTCGCTCCAGCAGGCCGGCTTCACGGTCAACCTCGTGCCGATCAGCCCGTACTATGCCTGCGTCTTCGATCCTGCCTGCAAGGGCGATTTCGGTGGCGCCGGTTGGGGCCCCGACTGGCCGAACGCTTCGACGGTGATCTCACCGCTGTTCACCTATGACGGCGGTTGGAACATCTCCGAGGTCTCGGACGCTGACTTTGTCGACGCGGTCAAGGCCAACCTTGGCCAGACCGATCGCGCCGCCCAGGCAGTCGAGTGGCAGCGCCTCAACGCGCAGTCAGTCGAGCGCATGTATGTCATCCCGACGTTCTTCGGCCTCGCCCAGAACCTCGCCGGTGACCATGTCGGCAACCTCTATCGTTGGGGTCCCTACGGCTCTTGGCCGTACGGCATCATGTACGTGAACAACCAGTAAGGTTTCCTCCGGGAACCGCACTGTGAGCACCGGGGAAGCGGCGCAAGCCGCTTCCCCGGTGCGCTTACTCAGCGAAACACGACTGCTCTGTTCTAGCGACACAACTGGAGGGCAGGTCCCGTAGTCGGTTATCTGATCCGGCGTCTCGTGGGCATGGTTGTCCTACTGCTCCTGTTGACGCTGGCTGTCTTTGTGCTCTTCAACCTGCTGCCCGGTGATCCGGCGCGCCTTGCCTGCGGCAAGAGCTGCTCGCCCGACGTCCTCGACGCCATCCGCCATCGGCTCGAGTACGACATCCCGATGTGGGAGCAGTACTTCAGATTCCTGAAAGGCATCTTCTTCGGCCGCGTGTACGGGGATAACCCCGCAACCCAGCTCGTATGTCCGGTGCCCTGCCTGGGCTATTCGTACGTGCGCCATGAGGCCGTGCTCAGCCTGATCGGGCGCAGCTTCCCGATCACATTCTGGCTGACTGTCGGTGGCTTCATCGTGTGGATCGTCACGGGCCTTATCGCCGGCATCTTCGCTGCGCTCAAGCGCGGCCGCTGGCAAGACCGCAGCCTCATGGGCATCGCTCTGCTCGGCTATTCGATGCCATCCTTCTTCATCGGCCTGATCCTCATCACGTTCGTTGTTCTGCAGTGGCACTGGCTGCCGTTCCCGTCGTTCGCGCCACCGGAACAGGACCCAATGAAGTTCTTACAGACGATGATCCTGCCGTGGATCGTCATCGCCGTGCTCAATGCTGCCTTCTACGTCCGCCTCACGCGTAACCAGGTGCTCGAGACGTTCAGCGAGGACTACGTGCGCACGGCACGCGCCAAGGGCTTGCCCGAGCGGACAGTCGTGGTCAAGCACGCCCTGCGCGCCGGTTTGACACCCATCGTCACCGCCGCCGGTCTCGACATCGCCTACCTGCTGGGCGGCGCGATCATCACCGAGAGCATCTTCACTCTTCAGGGCTTGGGGCAGGTATCGATCGCTTCCATCCGCAACTTTGACCTGCCGATCTTGACCGCGATCACCTTTATCGCGGCGGCGTTCATCATCTTCGCCAACCTCGTGGTCGACCTCCTGTACGCGGTCCTTGACCCGCGCGTCAGAGTCGGCTAATGATCGGCCGGCTGAACAAATTGGCACCCGGCGGCAGCATGACCGTGGCTGAGGCAGCCGACGACCGGCCATTCCTCGAGGTCAAGGATCTCTTCGTCAAGTTCCCCACGGAGGATGGCCTTGTTCACGCCGTAGACGGCGTGTCGTTCACTCTCGAGCGCGGCAAGACGCTGGCAATCGTCGGCGAGTCTGGCTCGGGCAAGAGCGTCACCGCCCAGGCGATCATGGGCCTGCTCGACCGGCGCCTGGCAAAGGTCAGCGGCGAGATCTGGCTCGATCGCCTCAACCTGCTGGCGCTCAAGCCCGCCCAGGTGCAGGCGCTCCGCGGTGAGCGGATGGCGATGATCTTCCAGGACCCCATGTCCAGCCTGCATCCGTTCTATCGGGTCGGCGACCAGATCATCGAGGCAATTCAGGCCCATCGCAAGGTCAGCAAGAACGCTGCCCGGCACGAAACGCTCGAGATGCTCAAGCGCGTGGGCATCCCCGCAGCCGCGCGGCGCATCGACGCCTACCCGCACCAGCTGTCGGGCGGCATGCGCCAGCGTGTGATGATCGCCATGGCGCTCATCAACTCGCCTGAGCTGCTCATCGCCGACGAGCCGACAACGGCGCTCGACGTAACGGTGCAGGCGCAAATCCTCGAGCTGATCAAGAAGCTGCAGGCCGAGTTCGGCACCACGGTTATCCTCATCACGCATGACCTCGGGATCGTCGCCGACGTCGCCGATGAGGTGGCAGTCATGTATGGCGCCCGAATCATGGAGCGTGCGACGACGCAGGAGATCTACGAGCACCCGGAGATGCCCTACACCCTGGGTCTGCTGTCGTCGATCCCG
>JBDTMW010000249.1:0-3881 GCA_039934065.1 Actinomycetota bacterium
TCCACGTTGGCCACCGAGATCGACCCCGCATGCGACTCGATGACGCCGCGCGCGATAGCCAGGCCGAGACCTGCCCCGCCATCTCCTGTGCCGCGCTCCGACTGCCCTCGCCAGCCGGTCTCGAAGACCCTGGCCAGATCATGGTCCTTGATGCCACCGCACCCGTCCGTGACAGCAATCAGCGTCCGGCCATCGGGTGCCCGCCTGGCGCTGACTCGCACCTGCCCATCCCTGCTGGTGTGGCGGACGGCGTTGCCCACGAGGTTCGACAACGCACGGGCGAGCTCATCGCCGTTGCCCTGCACCGCAAGGCGATCGCCGTCGTCGGCCACGTCCAGGACGAGATCGACCTGCCGGCGCCGGGCATCCTCACGAGCCTCACCCACGACGTCATAGGCCAGCTCGACCATGCTCAGCGGGCCGCGGGCCTGGTCCGGCCGGGCCGGTCCCGCGTTGAGACGTGACAGCTCGAAGAGATCGCCTACCAGACCATTCATCCGGTCCACGGTCTGGCGCATCTGGCGCAGGGCCGGCACCTGATCCTCGATCACGCCGTCCTCGAGGCCTTCGGCCAGCGCCCTGAGCCCGGCCAGAGGCGTGCGTAGGTCGTGAGACATGAACGCCACGAGCTCACGCCGGCTCTGCTCCAGGGCGCGCTCACGGTCGCGCGAGATCCGCAGGCTCTCTCGGGTCGTCTCCAGCTCGGCGGCCAAGGCGCTGATCTCGGCGGGGGCGGACGACCTGCTCCCAGCCACCAGGGGCTGTGTTGTCGCCGGCGCACCGTCATACGACCCGTCTGCGAGTCCACGCAACGCCTGGGTCAGCTCCCGGGAGCCGGAGACGACGCGGCGGCCGAGCGCGAAGGAGAGCGCGAAGGCCAGCACCGTGGAGAAGCCCAGGGCGACCAAGACGACGGTGGAGTCATGCGGGCTGATGACCATCCGGTTGACGTTCAGGGCGACCGCCGCCGAGACCGAGGCCACAGGGACCAGGGCCGCGATGACTATCGACAGGAGGAGAGACTGACGGCGAATCGCCTGCAGTACCAGCGCCCCTATCAGCCCCGTCGCGATGACCGCCGCCGCCGTGAGCCCGAGGATCAGCTGCATATCTTTGCTCACGAGTCGGCCTTCCCGTCGAACCGGTAGCCCGTGCCGCGGACCGTCACCACGAGCCGCGGGTCGGAGGGGTCACGCTCGATCTTCTCGCGCAGCCTGCGTACGTGGACCGTCACGGTCGAGGTGTCACCGAAGTCCCAGCCCCAGACCCGCCGCATCAGTGCTTCCTTGGTGAACGCCTCATCGGGGTGTGTCATCAGATAGGCCAGCAGGTCGAACTCGCGATGGGTGAGGCTCAGCGCCTCACCCCTGATCTCGGCGGTCCGTGCCTGCAGGTCGACGAGCAGCTCCCCCGCGCCGACCGTGCGCGGAAGCATCGCGGCCGCGCCAAGCCGTTCCGAACGTCGCAGCAGGGCCTGGACGCGAAGCACGGCCTCGCGCGGGCTGAAGGGTTTGACCATGTAGTCGTCGGCACCCAGCTCGAGCCCGAGCAGCCTGTCGTCCTCGTCCCCTCGGGCCGACAGGATGATCACGGCGGCACCGTCGTCGTCAGCCCGCCTGCGCTGCAGCACTTCCAGTCCCGTCAGACCCGGCAGCATCACGTCCAGGATGACGACGTCCGGTTTCCACTGCGTCCACTCCTGCAGTGCCGTCGCCCCGTCCGCGGCGATCCGCTGGTCGAAGCCCGCCTTGCTCAGGTAGGCGGACAGCACGCTGGACACTGTCGAGTCGTCCTCGACGACGAGCACTCTCGCGACCATGGGCCGAGCCTATGGCTCGATCCGCCTATTCGACCGAGTCATCCGGCCCGTCGAGGCACCCGTAAGCATTTCGTCATGGGCTGGCGGCTCCGCAAAGGTTCCGGCGGCCCTAGCGTCAAGAACGTGACAGCCGACGTGGTTGATGTGGTCCTGCCTTGTCTGGACGAGGCAAAGGCCTTGCCGTGGGTTCTGGGGCGCATGCCCGCGTGGGCTCGAGTCATCGTGGCGGACAACGGCTCCACCGATGGATCCCCTGATATCGCAAGGTCGTTCGGTGCCACCGTCCTTGATGTGCGGCAGCGCGGATATGGGTCCGCGTGTCACGCGGGCCTCGAGGCGGCCAGCGCCGACGTCGTCGCATTCATGGACGCCGACGCGAGCCTGGATCCCCGCCAGCTGGGGCGGCTTCGCACCGCGCTGCTCGACGAGGTCGACCTGGTCGTCGGCTGTCGCCGTCCGGTCAGCCGGGCGGCATGGTCCTGGCAACTGCAACTGGCCAACCGCGAGGTGTGCCGACGGCTCTGCAGGCGCACCGGCCTGCACCTCGCGGACCTCGGCCCGATGCGACTCGCCCGACGGGTTCCGTTGCTGGCGCTACAGATCCAGGACCGGAGATCGGGCTACCCGCTCGAGACAGTGGTCCGCGCCGCCGAGTCGGGGTGGCGCGTCGCGTCCGTCGACGTGGACTACCACGCGCGGGCCGGTCGGTCCAAGGTGACCGGCACTCCCCTGGGCGCGCTGAGAGCGGTCACCGACATGAGCCGGATCCTCAGCTCGTGAACCGGGACAGGCTCGGGAACCAGATCCAGGGCACGCTCCTGGTGATCGCCAAGTCCCCTGTCGCGGGGCAGGTCAAGACCCGGCTCACCACCGCCTTCACGCCGGCGCAGGCAGCCGCCCTCGCGCAGGCATCACTGCGCGACACTCTTGACACCGTCGTTGCCACGCCGGCGGGACGGCGGGTCGTCGCGTGGGATGGTGCCCTCCGTTCCTGGTTGCCCGACCGACTTCAAGTCGTCACCCAG
The DNA here is from genome assembly GCA_039934065.1 of Actinomycetota bacterium. Lineage (GTDB taxonomy): Bacteria > Actinomycetota > Actinomycetes > Actinomycetales > Dermatophilaceae > UBA4719. The sequence goes on from JBDTMW010000249.1 coordinate 2,845, forward strand.
AGGGGACACGGCCTGGACGAGCGGATCAGCAACGCCCTCGAGGAGGCGCTCGACCACCCCGGTCACGGACCCACCCTGCTGGTCGGCATGGACACTCCTCAGCTGCGGCCCTCGAACCTCGGTCTGGACTGGGACGAGGCGGACGCCGTCCTTGGGCTGTGTCCGGACGGCGGCTTCTGGGCATTGGGACTTCGGCATTTTCATCCCGACGCCGTCAAGGGTGTCCCGATGTCGACCTCTCAGACAGGTCGGTATCAGCTGGAACGGCTGCAGTCATTGGGGTTTCGCGTCAAGCTACTGCCCCCGATGCGCGACGTCGACACCCCCGCGGACGCGGCGGCCGTGGCCCGGCTCACACCGGACAGCCGCTTCGGACGCCTTCACCGGCGACTCACCAGCGTCGTCGCCTGCTCGCCCATGACGCTGTATGACGAGGCGCTGGGCGGCGCTGAGGTCCATGTCCACCAGACCCACGGGATCCACCAGCCCCCCGACGCCGCTGTCGACCGGCGCGACCGGCTCGCGGTGGGCGACTGGCAGCACGTCGCACCGGCCGACGAGGTGTTGCTGTCTCGCTGCGAGGGGCCGGTGCTCGACATCGGGTGCGGCCCGGGCCGGCTGGTGGAGTTCCTCGCGACTCGAGGAACGGCCACCCTGGGGATCGACATCTCCCCTTGTGCGGTGACCCAGACGGCGGCTCGCGGCGGGGCCGTCCTGCAGCGGGCGGTTCAACATCCCCTGCCCTGCGAAGGCCGTTGGGGCACTGTCCTGCTCGCCGATGGCAACATCGGGATTGGTGGAGACCCTGCGGTTCTGCTGTCGCGCTGTCACGACCTGCTGATGCCGGGGGGTGTTGCCCTCGTCGAGGCGGACGCCGACGATGACGCCGACCTCCGGGTCCGGTTGACGCTGCACGGTTCCAACGGTCGGGTGTCCAGTGCGATGCCATGGGCCAGGGTGGGTGCGAGAGCTCTGGTCCACCTGGCACATGCGGTGGGATTCGTCGCGGTGGAGGACTGGCGGGTCGACGGCAGGGT
>JBDTMW010000250.1:0-3866 GCA_039934065.1 Actinomycetota bacterium
GCCATGTCGCTGTAGAGCTCGGCCTGCCAGTCGTGGCTCTCGATCTGCGTGGTCAACGGATTCCAGTGCAGGCCAAGGGATTCCACGAACACCTGGCTGATCGCGGGCCAGTTCGCGTTGGGTACGGCGGCAACGTGCGCACCGTACGTCCCAGTCGCACCGTTGAGCTTGCCGAGGTAGTCCGCGCGGCTGACGTGGCCGAGCTGACGCTTGAGCCGAAAGGCCAGGACAGCCAGCTCCTTGCCCATGGTCGTCGGGGTCGCCGGCTGACCGTGAGTGTGGGCGAGAAGTGGCACATCGCGCAGGTCGCGAGCCATCGTGGAGATGGCGTCCACCAGAGAGGTGGCCCTCGGCAGCCAGACCTCCTCGACGGCCCCCTTGACCATGAGCGCGTAGGAGAGGTTGTTGATGTCCTCGCTGGTGCAGGCAAAGTGGATCAGCTCTGACATCCCGCTCAGAGCCGCGGATGGTTCGCCGATGATCGCGTTGAGTCGACGCTTCAGGTAGTACTCGACGGCCTTGACGTCATGGGCCGTCTCGCGCTCGATCTCAGCGAGCTCGGCCACGTCGTCCTGCCCGAAGTCGTCGACGATCGCGCGCAGGTGGGCCTGTTCAACAGCGGTCAGCGGCCGCACGCCGGGGACAACCGCGTTGGTGGTCAGGTGGATCAACCACTCAATCTCAACGCGCACCCGCTCACGGTTCAGCGCTGCTTCTGAGAGGTGGTCGACGAGTGGGACGACGGCCGCGCGGTACCGGCCGTCGAGGGCACCAAGGGCGATGGGCGGAACTGCGTCAGCAAACGAGGCCATGACCGGAATCCTCCCAGAGTCCTGTGCCGCCGCCGACCGCTAAGGGATATCTTCGCCACGCGGCCGTGCCTGCACCAGCGAGAACACCTCTCCCTGGGGACCGGTCACCGTGGCCATCCGGCCGAACTGGGTGTCAGCCGGGGCCCGCATCATGGTGCCGCCGAGCTCAACCGCCTTGACTACCGCGGCGTCGCAGTCCTGCACCATGAAGTAGACGGCCCACGCCGCGGGCACCTCGGCCGGCGTACTGGATGGGAGCTCGCCCACGCCGCCGACGACCTTGCCGTCGCCGCGACGCCGGAACGCAGAGTAGGTGGAAGTATCGCCACCGATGTCGTCATAGGTGTAGCCGAATACCTTGCCGTAGAAGGCCTTCGCGCCTCCGAAGTCGTGAGTCATCAGCTCGTTCCAGACGAGGGCGCCCGGCTCGTTGTAGATGCCGACGCCCTTGTGATCGCCGGCTTGCCAGATCCCATAGGTCGCGCCTGTCGGGTCCATCGCGAATGCCATTCGCCCGGCGGTCATCACGTCTATCGGCTCCATCATGAACGTGCTGCCGGCCTCCTTGGCCTTCGCGACGGTCGCATCGAGATCGTCGGTCGCCAGGTAGGTGGACCAGACATTGGGAAATGGATTCTCCACTGGCTTGGGGCTGATGGCGGCAACCGGCCGGCCGTCCAACATGCACATGGCATAGCCCCCGGCCTCGGGCGGACCCTCCTGGATTTCCCAGCCGAACAGCACGGAGTAGAACTGTCTGGCGGCAGCAGGATCGGTGACCATCACGTCGACCCAGCAGGGGGTTCCGTTGGGCCAGCTGTCATCGCGGGTGGGCATTGTGCTCCTCGATCGGCGGGCGACACGGCCATTCGGCGTATCGCGATGTGAGTGTTCCGGCTCACCTCGGAGCCTGCCACCGAGCCCCGACAGCCACCACCCCCAACGTCCGTAGGGTGGAGCCCATGCCTTCGTTCGCCAGCCCGCACCCGCGATACCAGCAGTCGTTTCTGGCCTCTGTACGGGAAATCCTTCGGGCCGGCGAGAGTGAACGGCTGACCGGGCTGACCATCGTCGGGGACGAGCACTACACGATCGAGGATCTGGCCCACCCCGCCACATTCGCTATTTTCACCCAACGCCTGAACGACCTGGCACTGCCCGAGACGCCGCTCCCCGAGGGGATCGTCGCCATGACGACGCTCTGGTGGGTCGAGGGCGACGAGTACCTCGGACGGCTCTCGATCCGGCACGAGCTCAGCGACTGGCTGCGAGATTTCGGCGGACATATCGGCTATGTGGTGCGGCCTTCGGCGCGTCGCCAGGGCCATGCCAGAGCCATACTCGAAGCCGCGCTGCCTCTCGCCCGCGACCTCGGCATCGACCCGGCCCTGCTCACCTGCGACGACACCAATGCCGGATCGCGGCGGGTGATCGAGTCCAACGGCGGGGTGTTCGAGGACCAGCGCGGTAACAAGCTGCGGTTCTGGGTCCCCACCAGCGCCTAGGGCGCCATGCCCTCGGGCAGCGGCGAAGTCGCCTCCGGAGGACGGATGCTCGCCTCTGTATGACGGGTGCTCGGCTCGCGCTCGCCGGGCAACGCGATGGGTAGCGACGTGGGTTGCGACGCCTGCCGGGACGTCTCGGCCAGCCCGATCCCCACGAGCACGATGAACGACCCGACGACCTGGGCGGCGTTGAGGGACTCCCCCAGCAGGACCCATGCGATGATCCCGGCGCTCACGGGCTCGATCATGCCGATCAGGCCGACTCGGGCTGGGCCCAGCCGCCCGACTGCGAGCAGTACCAATAGGAAGGGCACAACGGTGCCCAACAAGATGATCCACAGAACCATCAGCCACAACGGCACGTCGCCGGGCAGTGCCCCGGGCAGGTCGACCGGGTGGACGAGCCGTGCGAACGGGAAGGTCCACCATGGCGTAACGATCGCCCAGAGTATGGCCGAGAAGCCAAAACTGAAGGCCATCAACGAGATCGGGTCACGTTCGCGCTGACCGTGCTCACCCATGAGGTAGTAGCAGGCCAACGCCGCACCGGCACCGATAGCCGAGATCAGTCCGACCGGGTCAAGGGTCATGCCCTTCCAGAACTGAGCCACCATGGCCAGACCCGCCAACGCGCAGGCCAAACCCAGCCAGAGCCGCGATCTCACCGGCTGTTTCTGGACGAACCGCACCCATAAGGCCACCATCAGCGGCGCCGTGTACTCGAACAGCAGGGCGATGCCGACGGGCATCCGCTGGAGCGCCACGAAGTAGAGCCACTGAACCATCGCGATACCAGTGACTCCGTAGAGAACCAGGAAACCCAGCTCGCGCCGCCCGACTCGCAATGCGGCCGGGCTTCTCAGTGCAGTGATTCCAAACAGGATCAACGCTGTTCCGGCGCTTCGCACAGACACCAGCTGAAGTGACGAGATGCCGTTCAGCAGCGCGACCTTGCTGACGTTGCCGTTGATCGCGAAGAGCATGGCCGCTCCCAGGGCCAGGAGCATTCCGCTCGAGGCACGCGACGACCTGGTCATCTGCGGGTGTCGACCGGCTCGGTTGAGCTGGGCAGCTTGGGCAGCTTGGGCAGCTCGGCGACGAGGCGGTCGACGATGCCCCGGCAGGCGCGCTCGACCACGTCCAGGCAGTGGTCGAAGTCCTCAGCGTCCCCGAAGTAGGGGTCGTCGACCTCGAGCGTCTCGGCTTCGACTGCGGTGGGGTCGAACTCGCGCAGGAGACGCACCTTCGACGACGCATGGGCGTCGGGAGCCCAGCGCCGCAGGTCCCGGACGTGTCCTTCGTCGGCCACCACGATCAGGTCCCTGTCGCTGAACCACTCAGGCCGGAACTCGCGGGCGCGGTGGTCAGTGCCGTCATACCCGTGCGCTAGCAGTGTGCGCACCGTTCGCGCATCCGCCGGGTCACCCACATGCCAGCCACCTGTGCCTGCGGAGTCGACGACTACTCGATCGTCGAGGCCTGCCGACACGAGCATCGACCGCATAATGACCTCGCCCATCGGCGACCGGCAGATGTTCCCGGAGCAGAT
>JBDTMW010000251.1:0-3865 GCA_039934065.1 Actinomycetota bacterium
ACCGGCTCGTGGCCTGCGGCGGCCTGCAGGCCGACCGGCTCGCGGCGATGGGCGGACTGGACGTCGACTTCGCGATCGTGCCCTTCCGGGGGGAGTACTTCCAGCTGCCTGCGTCCCGGTCTGGGCTTGTCGAGCGGCTCATCTACCCCGTCCCCGACCCCGGGCTACCCTTCCTGGGAGTGCACCTGAGCCCGACGATCGACGGGCGGATCACCGTCGGACCGAACGCGGTGCTGGGGCTCGCCCGTGAGGGTTACCCGAAAGGCTCCGTCCGCCTTCGCGACGTTGCCGCCTTCGCGGCCTTTCCGGGCTTCTGGCGCTTCGCCAGGGCGAACGTCCGAACCGGCGTCGCCGAGATGCGAGACTCCGCCTTCAGGTCGGGGTACCTTCGCGCCGTGCGCAAGTACTGCCCCGAGCTGACGCTCGACGACCTGCGCCCGTACCCCGCTGGCATCCGTGCCCAAGCCATCACGCGCGACGGCACGTCGGTGGAGGACTTCCTCTTCCGGGGGACGGAGCGCCAGCTGCACGTATGCAATGCACCATCTCCGGCAGCGACCTCGGCGATTCCAATTGGCGAGATGATCGCCACGAAGGTGCTCGGCGAAGCTTGAGGCGGGCCAAGAACCTCCCACCACCCGGTTGCCGACCGGATCCTGAGTAGCGGCGCACCGATCCGGAGAATGGCCTCTACAGTCGCAACAAGTCCCTGCGCCCCAGGGCACCGAGGTCGGGAGGTTTGATCGTGGGCAGGCGGCAGAACGACAGGCTGCGGGCGATGTATGTCGGTGGGCACGGCAACGCGACTGCCCGACGGTATGCGCGGTTCTGGAACGTGGCTTTCAGCCTCGGGCTTCTGCCGAGGCGCTGGGTCACGCTCGAGGTACGCGGTCGACGTACGGGACGGGTCACCCGGTTCCCCGTCGGTATGGCGGACGTCGGGGGCCAGTGGTACGTCGTCTCGATGCTCGGCGAGTGCAACTGGGTCCGGAACGTGCGCGCCGCAGGGGGTCAGGCAACCCTGTGGCGGCGCCGGGCGCGTCCGGTCCTGCTCGTCGAGGTGCCGGTGGATGAGCGGGCGCCGGTGATCAGGCGGTACGTCAGGAGGGTGCCGGGAGGCCGGCCGCACATCGCCGTCGACCGGCACGAGCCCGTGGAGGCGTTTGAGGCGATCGCTTCGGACTACCCGGTCTTTCAGGTCATGGCACCATTCACGTCGCGCCGCTGACAGTCCCAAGCCGACGTTGGTTGGGTCATCAGGTCATCAGGTGGTCATGGATCGGCGGCGGGCTCAGGTGAGCGGGCTCGGGCGGGCGGGCTCGATGGCGTCGCCGACGGAGATGGTGCCGGTTCCGAGCGGGACGAGCCGGGTGCCGAACCACGTCTTGCGGTCCCACCGCCGGTGCCGGGCCAGGGTCCGGATCGGCTCCTTGCCACCGGCGAGGGTGATCGGGTCGATGGTCGTCATGACACAGCGGTCGCACACCATGGTCGTGCGGAACTCCAGGTTGCCGATCCGCACGGTCGCCCAGGCATCCTCGGCGAACGGCTCCTCGCCGTCGATGACGATGTTTGGCCGGAACCGCACAATGTCCAAGGCTTCGCCGTCTCGGGCCCCGGTGCCGGTACTGAGGTCGGCAGGGTCGAGATCGGGCACGTCCGGTAGCTCAGCGTCGGCCGTGATCCATCCGTTCAGTTGGGCCATCGACGCCTGGCTTGCGAGCAGCAACGGGCCAGCATCGGCGAGTGAGAGGTGTTCGCCCCGAATGCCGCCGCTGTCCGCGGAGATGGCGCGGACGCTCGGGTCCTCCTGCCAGACAAGGTGCACCTGTCTGCCGATCCGATCGGTGAGCCAGCTGTTGACCCCGGCTGCGGCGAGGCGTGCGTAACCCTGGCGGGAGTGACTGACGGGCACCAGGTCGACGCAGTCGGTGGCCGCGGCCAGAATGCCCGCGCCGTCGCGATCGATGATGCGGATCGTCTGCTCGTCCAGAACTTCGGCGCGGAACCGCAGAAGGTCGTGGACCTCACGCGCGGTGATCTTCTGACCGGTCTCGTCGACCAGCCCCCAGCGTCGATCGCCGGCGATGCCCCATGGCTCGACGCTCGCGGTATCGACGGCGACGCCACCCATGGACTTGACCGGGTAGATCAGCAACGAAGTGATGTGCACGCGTTCATCCTCTCGTACCGCGGGGTGCCCGCCCATGCCTCATCACCGGAATTGATGACCCTTCATGCCGTGTGTCCTAGGGTTGCTCTGTGGCCACACCCGACTACTCGCTCCGGCTGCGCGACGCTTGAACCGCGTGGCCCGGCAGCCGCGATCGTCTTGACCGACGAGCAGGTCAGAGCGCTCGCTGCGGGCAAGACGCCGGCGGTGCGGGTGACAGCCAACGGCAGTAGCGGCGCGGCGCGGGTGGGGCGCATGGGTGGGGAAAACCTGGTGGGGTTCAGCAAGAAGCTGCGAGCCGGCTCCGGCTCCGGCTGGTGAGCCAGTTGCCCGGAGTCGGTGCCTGATGCCAGGGGCAGCAGGCGGCAAGGGAGACGCCCGGGGACGATCATGGAGTTCCGATCGAGCGACAAACTGTGGACATGGCTCAACAGCTCAGACGCGACCTCAACGCCTGGGGGCGCCCATGAGCCGATCGCGCGGGCTGGAGGCCGCAGGGCCACCAGGAGCGCTCTCTACGGCGCGCAGGACGAGCACGCCGTAGGCGGTGAACATCGTGGCGTAGACGGCTGCCACCAGGACGTCGGCGCCGGCCAGGGCAGTGGCGGTCGTTCCGTCGGCCGCGACGAAACCGACCACGTCGACCAGCGCGTGGATGGCCACGAGGGGCCAGATCGTGCCCGTGCGCAACGCCACCGCGGCGAAGGCGAACCCCATGGCCGTCGCGTAGCCCACCTGGAGCAGGGTCGCGCCCAGGTCCGCACCGAACAGCGGGTTGACGGCGTGCATCAGCCCGAAGAGGACGGACGAGACGACCGCAGCGCGCCGGACTCCCCGGGGCGCCAGGGCCCGCAGGATCAGGCCGCGGAAGGCGACCTCCTCGACAAACCCGACGAGCGCGGCGATGGCGAGCCAGCGACCCAGCCGCTCGAGCTCGCCGGCAGCGCCCTGAGTGCTGAGGGCTACGACCGCCGCGGGCAGCGCCGGGAGCACCGGGAAGAGCGGGACCCAGAAGAAGCGCAGGTCGCGCAGGGTCGTGAGCCGACGGAAGCCAACGTCCCGCCACCAGCGCATCCGTGTCATGACCGCGATCGCCATCATCGCGAGGACCGCGTCCGAGGCGAGCTCGACGACATCCGTCGGGAAAGCGAGGGCAACACGCACCCAGCCGGCGCTGAGCGTGACGACCCCGATGGTGGCGACGATCAGTCCGGTCAGGAGGAGCGGGCGCTCCGCGCCAGTTCGACGCTGCTCCCCCACGGACTCCTTACCCGTTCGCGGCGACGCCATGCCATCACGGTAGGTGGCGCCCATCACCTTGGTGCGGGACCCCCTGCGGGCATGCAGGCAAACCAGGTGACTCGGGCACGCCCGAAGACCCCTCCGCGCACCTTGCCTGGCGCGACCGAAGGCCGCCTCTTCGACCAGTTCGTTCAGAGCCTGGAGCTGATGACTCAGGGCTGGTCGTGGATCAACTCAGGCAAACCGGGTGTCAGTCAATGTGTCGGCGGGGCCACAAGCGGCGGGGTCAGGTAGGTCCTGACCTGGTTGCGGCCGCCATCCTTTGCTGTGTAGAGGGCCTGGTCGGCTCGTTCGATCAGAGCCCGAGGGGTGTCTTGGGTCCGTGCCTGGGTCAGTCCGATGCTGGCCGTTTGACCGCCGGGCACCACGCTGAGCAGGCGGGCCGCAATG
>JBDTMW010000252.1:0-3809 GCA_039934065.1 Actinomycetota bacterium
CCCCTGCAATGCCCAGCACCTCACCGGCGTGGATGGTCAGCGTGATGTCGTGCAGAACGTCGCGGACGCCAGTTCCTGCGAGGGTCAAACTCGTGATGGTGAGGACCGGGCGGTCGGTGACCGTGGACACGTCGGTGCTGGCGGAGGGCAGCTCGGAGCCGACCATCAGCTCAGCCAGCTCGCGTGCGGTGACCGATTTCGGGTCGACCGTGGCGACCGTGGTGCCACGCCGGATGACGGTGATGGAGTCGGCGACCGACAGTACCTCGTCGAGCTTGTGGGAGATGAAGATGACGGTCAGTCCCTCACTCTTGAGCTCGCGCAGGTTGTCGAAGAGCTCGTCGACCTCCTGGGGGACCAGAACCGCCGTCGGCTCGTCGAGGATCAGGATCTTGGCCCCGCGATAGAGAACCTTGAGGATCTCGACACGCTGTCGGATTCCGACACCGAGGTCAGCCACCAGGTCATCTGCATGGACGTTGAGACCGTAGTCAGCGGAGATCCGCTCGATCTCGGCTCGCGCCCGATCCGCGATGCCGTGACGCTTCTCTGCACCCAGCACGACATTCTCGAGGACCGTCAGGTTGTCGGCAAGCATGAAGTGCTGGAAGACCATGCCGATCCCCGCGTCGATCGCATCGGAAGGGCTGTGCAGTGCAAGCACCGAACCGTCGACGCTGACCGTGCCCGCGTCGGCCCTGAGTACGCCGTACAAGATCTTCATCAAGGTGGACTTGCCCGCGCCGTTCTCGCCCACGATGGCATGCACCGTGCCCCGCTGCACGGCGAAGGTCACGTCCTTGTTGGCCACCACCCCGGGGAAACGTTTCGTGATGCCTCGCAGCTCGACGGCCGGCGCCACCCTCGATCCCGCGTCCACGGCACTCTGTGCAGAGTCGGTGATGGCGCACACTCCTCGTACGGGGCCCGCGACGTTGCGGGCACTAGTTCGATGAACCGGGGGCAGGAGATGCCGGGGGCCCGAGAGGCACGTTACCGTGCCAGCCCGGGCCCGTCGTCATGCAGGAAACCCTCAGTTACACACTACTTCTACGTGGCTCACTACTTGGTCGGAACCACGATCTTGCCGTCGATGATGTCCTGCTTGTATGCATCGAGCTTGGCCTTGATGTCGTCCATCTGGCCGCCGGTGGTGCTGTAGCCGACGCCATCCGCCTTGAGGTCATAGACCTTGGTCCCAGCAATGAACTTGTCGTCGACCACGGACTTGATGAAGTCGAACGTTGCCACGTCGACCTTCTTGAGCATCGAGGTGATGATGACGGCCTTCTGGTCGGCCGGCGCGGTCAGCGCCTGGTCGGAGTCGACGCCGATTGCCATCTTGCCCGCGGCCGCAGCAGCGTTGAACACGCCACCACCAGAGCCACCTGCCGCGTGGTAGACCACGTCTGCACCCGACTGGTACATGCCCTGGGCCGCGATCTTGCCCTTGGCCGGGTCACCGAAGCCCGAGAAGTCCGGCGGCTGGGTCAGGTACTTGACCTGAACCTTGATAGCGGGGTTGACCGCCTTGGCACCCGCGACGTAGCCGACCTCGAACTTCTTGATGAGGTCGACGTTGACGCCGCCGATGAACCCGATATTACCCGTCTTGGACTTCAAGGCGGCTGCCGCGCCGACGAGGAACGAGCCCTCGTTCTCGGCGAACGTGAGGTTCTCGATGTTGGGTCCGACGGCATCCGTGGAGTCGATGAGCGCGAACTTGACTTCAGGGTTGGCCGCGGCGACCTTCTTGACCGACGGCGCGTAGGCGAAGCCGACAGCGATCACGTTGGTGTAGCCGGCGTCGATGAGCTGAAGCAGGCGCTCCTCGCGCGCGGACTCGGGCTCACCGTTGACCGCGGTGGCTTCCTTGGGCTCAATGCCGAGCTCGGCCTTGGCCTTGTCGAGGCCAGCGGCGGCGGCGTCGTTGAACGACTGGTCCCCGCGCCCACCCACGTCATAGGCCATGCCGATCTTCAAGACCTTGGCAGCGCTGGTCGTGCCACTGGCACCCGGCGTTGTCGTGTCGTTCGTAGTACTGCCGCAGGCAGCCAGTGCCAGCGCGGCGACCGACATCGCGGCCGTAACCTTCATCACCCGACGCAAGAGAATCTCCTTCTATGAAATGCACCAATTAACCCAAACGTTCTGGACTCTACTGCCCCCCAAGACGCCTGTCTGCCGAGTCACCATGCAGTGTCCGCATCGTTACTTGGCAACATGTGTCAATTCGGCTCAGGACGCCAGCCGGCACGACTGGAGAGGGCCGCAGCCGCCAGCAGCCGGGCGCCTGTCACCACGGCCCGCTCGTCCACCACGAGGTCGCCCTGGTGCAGGTCGTAGGTCGCGTCGCCCGGTGTCATCGTCCCCAACCGGGCCAGCGCCCCGGGCACCTCCTGCACGTACCAGGCGAAGTCCTCGCCGCCCAGCGACTGCCCCGTCGGCCGTAGGGCGTCGGCACCCATGGTCGCGACGGTCGCCCGACGCAGGATCTCGACGCAGGCAGGGTCGTTGACCACGGGCGGCACGCCACGAACATGGTCGACCGTCGCGGAGATGGCGTAGGGGCTCACCACCGCCTGCACGATCCCCTCCAGCAGGGGCCCGATCTCATCCCACAGCTGTGCGTCCAGCATCCGCAAGGTTCCGTCGACCACTCCCGTCGCCGGGATGACGTTCTGCGCACTACCGGAGTGGATGCTCCCCCACACCAGCGCGACGCCGGCCCGGGGGTCGACCCGGCGGGAGAGCACGGCGGGGACGTCGGTGACCACCTTGGCCAGCGCGTAGGTCAGGTCCTGGGTCAGATGCGGGCGGGCAGTGTGGCCGCCGGGCCCACTCAGGGTGACGGTGACCCCGTCGACGGCCGCGGTGATCGGGCCGTCGCGCAGCCCCACCTGACCCACGTCCAGCGTCGGGTCGCAATGGACGGTGAAGATGCGGTCGACGCCCTCGAGCCCCCCCTGCGCAATGACCCCCTGCGCTCCACCGGGGATGACCTCTTCAGCCGGCTGGAAGATCAGCCGCACGCCGATCCCTTGTGCCGCAAGGGAGTCGACACGCTGTTGCAGTGCGAGGCCTGCACCCAGGACAGCGGCGACGTGGACGTCATGACCGCAGGCATGACAGACGCCTTCGTTCTGAGAGGCAAACCGAAGGCCGGTTCGTTCCGCGATCGGCAGCGCATCGAGGTCCGCCCTCAGAGCCACGCGGTATGCCGGGTCGGAAGGCCCGATGTCCGCGACCAGACCGCTGCCGGCGAGCATCCGCACGCGAATACCCGCATCTCTCAGCCGGGCTGCGACGACGCCTGTCGTGCGGACCTCGGCGCCCGCGAGCTCGGGGTGGGCGTGGAGGTCACGGCGGAACGCGATGAGCTCGTCCCCCAGCGCAGACAGCGTGTCGTTGAGGAGGACCACACCGGCAGCGGTCGAAGAAAGCTCGCGCTCAGGGTCCACGAGCGCCAAGGGTACCCGCGATCTGTCCGGACACCGCGGATAGCTCGTTTCGGGGCGAGGAAGCCTCCCGAACGGACGATTCGCGGTGTTCGATGCCGACTGGAAGCGGTCGTTCAGAACGTGTCGTTCGGAACGTAGGTGCCCCAGACGTCTCGCAACGCGTGGGCTACCTCACCACCGGTCGCGCGAGCCGACAGGGCTTCCTTCATGGGCAGGAGGACGTTGTCCGTGCCCGTCGCAGACTTCCGCAGGGAGTCGAGCGCGCGGGATACGGCGTCGTTGTCCCGTTCCTTGCGAAGAACCGCGAGGCGCTCGCACTGGTCGGCCTCGATCCGGGGGTCTGCGCGC
>JBDTMW010000253.1:0-3785 GCA_039934065.1 Actinomycetota bacterium
GTGTTCTCGGCGATCAGCGCGATCACAGCGGGAAGAACGAGCAGGATGGCCGCCGTGGAGAGCGTGGGGGTGTGCCAGCCGACGATCTCCTTGCCGGCGAGCATGGAGGTTTGCGGCGGGAAGCCGATCCATGGTGCGCTCGTGACGCCGTCCCAGTTGACCCGGAAGTGTGTCGTGATCTTGCCGGCGCCGGGGTCGAGCGAGGAGATCATGCCGAACATGCGGTCGAACAGCCAGGACAGGACTGTGCCGAAGATCAGGGCGAGGAAGATCGAGATCCGACCGAAGAAGCCTCGCAGACCCACGGCACAGGCGATGGCGAACGTCATGACGAGAAGCGCGACCCACTGGTCCTGGGGCCAGTAGATATTGGCCACGACCGGAGCCAGGTTGAACCCGATCAACATGACCACAGCGCCTGTCACCACCGGCGGCAGCACGGTGTGGATGATCCCGGACCCCATGTAGTGGATGAGCACGCCGACCAGGAGCAACACGGCTCCGGCCACCATGATGGCGCCGGTCACGGTCGAGGAGTCACCGCCCTGCGCACGAATCGCGGCGACACCACCGACGAACGACGCGCTGGTCCCGAGGTAGCTCGGAACCTTGCCCTTGACGATGAGCAGGAAGCAGATCGTCGCGATACCGCTCATCATGATCGCGAGCTGGGCGTTGAGCCCCATGATCAGCGGGAAGACGAACGTGGCACCGAACATCGCGACCACGTGCTGGGCACCCAGGCCCACGGTCTTCGGCCAGGTCAGACGCTCGTCTGGAGCTACGACCTCGTTCGGACCGAGAGTCCCCTCGTGAAGTTTCCAACCGACCAACATCTCGTCCTCCATAGGTCGCTACGTGCGGGTGACGGAAGTCACACCGTTGTCATGCGATGAACAAATGTATTGCCGACCCCGACCCCACACATGAGAAGTAGTTGACATTCGACACCGGCGAGTCTTGGCACCTTTGCGACGTAGGGGTGGTCAGATACCCCGCATCTGGACGACCAGTAGTGCGAGCGACAAGGTCAGCCGCAGGTTGGGGTCCGTCGTGAACGGGCCCAGCATCCGCTCGAGCTTGACGATCCGGTAGCGCAAGGTGTTGTAGTGGAAGTGAAGGGTGCGCGCGGTCTCGGCGACGTTGAGGTTGGTGTCGAGCAGGACGCTGAGCGTCATCCGCAGGTCGGCGTTCTCCGGGGTGTCGTTCGTGATCAGCTCGCCGAGCGCCTCGGCCGCGAAGCTCCTCAGCTCGGCAGTGTCCGGCACCAGGGTCAGCAACCGGAAGATGCCGAGGCCGTCGAAATGCGTCAGGGCCGAGGGGCCCGACACCTGGCGTCCGACAGCGACCGCCTTGCGGGCCTGCTCATATGCCCCCGGGAGCTCGTCCGCCGAGCTGACGGTTCGGGAGATCCCGGTGGAGAACGACCGCCGTCCCCCACCTCCGTCACCGCTGACGTGGCGCACCAGATCCCGCACGGTTCGGGTGATGGACTCGGAGTCGACGTCCTCAGACACGCCCAGGACAGCGACGACCTCCTGGCTGAACCCGACCACCGGCGCCTGGGCATCCCTCTGCCGGACGACCCGGGCCCACGCTGTGGCAAACCGTTCCTGCATAGGCCGCAGGTCCTCGGGCGCGAGCTCAACAGGCGTTGAGCTGGGGTCCGACTCAGCCACGACCACCACCATCCTTCGGCCGATGTCCCACCCGAGGGAGTGGGCGTGGGCGACCACGTGCTCGGCCTTGCCCGCGCGGCCCGCAAGGACGTCGCGCAGGAAGTCGGCCTGGTACTTGCTCTCCACCGCCGACACGGCCTGCGCCTTGGTGATCGCCAGGGCTGCGACGGTGGCTGCCCGCTCGAGGATGTGTACGTCGTCGGCGGTGAGCTCACGATCCGCCGAGAAGGCGACGAGCCGACCATGGTCGAGCGCCCCGGCCACGATGGGCACCACCGCCCGGCGGGCGCGCACGTCGTCGCCCGACCCGGTCCCCGGCGATCTGGTCCCGACCGGCTCGGACTCGACCAGGAACCGCCCGGAGGCATCGAAACAGTCCAAAGCCAGGGCAGCCTCGACCTCGTCATCCGGCCCGTCGCTGGCGAGCACCCGTCCGTCGGTGCTCGTGACCATCGCCGCGCCCGGGAGGATGCCGGCCAGCTCGGCACAGAGCATGTCCAGCCCGCCGCCGGTCAGGACGATGTCAAGCAGCGCGCGGTGCACCTCATCGGCTCGCGCCAGAACCGCAGCCTGACGGTTCAGCACGGCAGTCAGCACCTGGTTGATCACGTCGTCGAACCCGACACCGTCGGGCAGGGAGACGATCGGCAGGCCGACCCGGTCCGCTTCTGCGAGCATTGCGGCCGGCAGTTCGTCCAGGTAACGGCCGAGCTTGACGCCGATGCCGGCCAGACCGCGGTGGGCGAGCTCCTGAACCAGGGCCGGCAGTGTGTCCGTGACGCTGCGAACCGGGTAGCCAGTGGTCAGCAGAAGCTCGTGCGGCCGGACCCACGGCAAGATGTCAGGGACCTCCATGACGTTGAGCCGGTTCACGATCCGGTCAAGTCCCCCGTGACCGGCCAGGACGGTGGCACCACGAAGACAGTCCAGCTGAAGCACGGCTCGTAGGCTCAGCCCAGGGATGGAGACGGTGCCGGTCTCTGGCAGTTCATGGCTAGGAGAGGGAGAATTCTTGGCAACATTGACCATGAACGGGACTGTACTGCGGAAGTTACCGTCGCCAGGAGGCACCGCACCAAACAGGCGGTTCCTCCGTCTGCCCAGCACGCCCCCAGGACAGGAACCGCCCGTGACGCCCCAGGCTCCACCGCGCGAGGTCCTCGGTGCCAGCTCGCCGCTCACCGGGACCGTCGTGGCCGGACCGTCACGGCAAGCACTCGTTCTGGCCAGCTTCCCCACGGCTCTTTACCTCGCAGTCGGCGCCCACCACGAGATCCTCCCCGTCCTGGCTTCCGACGCCCTCATGCTGCCCACCGCAGTCCGGCTCTCGGCAGCCGGTCGGGCGCTTGACTGGGGGGTTCAGCCGGGGGACATGGTGACCGTCGGCCGATCCGAGATACGGCTTCCCTGCCTGCAGGTTCGAGTCGTCCGCGAGTGGCGGCCGGCTCGTGTCCGTGCGGTAGCAGACGTCGCCGGAACCGCGCTGTTGTCCGAGCTCGCCGACACTCTGTCCAGCCACCTACGGGCGCCAGATCTGATGGCCCGGGCAACCGATGTATGCCGCGCCGCTCGTTCAGGTGATGACGCCGAGGTTCGCCGGCGCACAAGTGAGCTGATCGGCGCAGGGCCTGGGCTCACCCCGAGCGGCGATGACGCCCTGTGTGCGGTGCTGCTGGTGCTCTGCGGGGTGGGGGATCCGGCTCCGATCGCCTTGATGGGCGCCGCCATCCAGGAACAGTGGACCCGAACCACGAGCCTTTCCGCATCACTGCTCGAGGCAGCGAGCAAGGGCTACGCGGTGCCCGAGGTCGCCACCCTGGTCGAGGCCACCCTGCGTGGTGACCTCGTCGAGGCCCGCGTTGCGCTGGCCTCCACGCTCGCCATCGGCCATTCGTCCGGCACAGACCTGGTCGCCGGTCTCGCCGGTAGCCTTCGCGCTCTCATGCAGGCCCGACCGGATACCGCGCCCGTACCTTTTCAGCCACTCAACGACCTCGAAACGGCGCCGAATCGGTGTTCGGACAGAACGCTCATGCTCCACAGCACGGGAAAGGTAAGCCAATGACCGACCTTGTCGAGGTACGCCGCGGCGCCTACTACGACTCC
>JBDTMW010000254.1:0-3759 GCA_039934065.1 Actinomycetota bacterium
ACCTGGTCGACCAGGTCTTCGACGTGCTCGTTCGTGACTTCTCGGCCTACGCCGTGGACCTGCACGGCAAGGCCTCATCGACCAAGGCACAGCAGCAGTGGGCTCTGGAGCACGTCCGCAAGCCGGCGGCCAACGCAGAGCGCTACGACAGGGTGTGGCAGCAGGTCCGCGACCTGGCGGGCGCCTACGAGATGCGGCCCTAGACGCTCAGCGCAGCCCTGGCTCCGCAGGTTCGCTGCGGGCGGCGGCCGGTTGCCGTGGCGTGCGATTGGTGGCGATGCGAGCCGGCAAAGCAACGGCCATGAGCAGCCCAAGGCACGACACGAGAGCAACCGCGAGCACCGAGTACGCGGACGCCACGCCGGGGTTGATCCCCCCGGCGCGAATCACCAGCCCCAGCACCATCTCGGCGGCGAACAGAGCTGCGAGGACGATGCCCCACCGCCGCAGCCGCTCGGTCCTCGCCGCCAGCACAGCGGTGGTCACGACGAGTATGGCGCCAAGGCCCGCCAGCCCCAGCCGCGTGTACTGCAGCCAAGGGTGAAGGTCCGTGCCGATCAGCTGCCAGATAGGCCAGCCCATGCACCGCGTGTATGAGCCCTTTCCTGCCACGAGTACTCCGGTCACATGCATCGCGACCACCACCGCCAGGCTGATCGCCGCCAGTCCGCCCATTCGGACTGTTTGACCGACGGGGTGCGGGTCGGTCGCGGGTAGCAACACGGTGTCCTGTGCCTGGGCGCCCACCCTGACCGCGGCTACGCCCATCGCCGTCATCGCGGCCAGGGCTGCGAACAGGTCGACGGCACCCAACGGCGTCGAAAGGTGGCCGACAATGACCAGTCGGCCGAAGGCCCCTGCGGCCAGTGCACCGGCGAGCGCCACCAGCGGCAGGATCCGCACCCACCGGTCCCGCCCGGGCAGTCGCCTGGACATCACCGCGGCGGCCAGCACCAGGGGGCCGGCGGACATCGCGACCACCCGGTGGGTGAACTCGATGAGCGGGCTCAGCTGCCATTGCGGGCCAATCTGGTCCGGACGGCAACCCGGCCAGGTCGGGCAGGCAGCCCCTGACCCCGTGGCACACACCACCGCTCCCATTGCCACGGCCAGGAAGGTGAACAGCGCCGCGAGGCGGAATACGGTCAGTGCAGCGGTCGACGGAGCGAAGGTGTTCTTCGGCATCGAGGTTCTCCTGGCGATCGACAGCGGGCTGCGTGTGCCCGGTCGACACCCTACGCATCCGGCCCGGCCCGTTCATGCAGGGCCCGACCCGGCCGATCCGTGTCCTCGCTCCTGAGGTGTCAGCCTCCGATGACGTCGGGCACCACGACCATCGCGGCGGCGTACCGCTCGGTGGGCGGCGTCTCCTGGGTGGGTGGCTCGTCGACAACCTCGCTGACAAGGGCGTCAGCCTGGCAGGGCGCTTGCAAGGGGAGGGTGATGACCATCGCGGCCCCGCCTTCGGGCGCGTGCGCGGCCTGCAAGGATCCACCGCGCGCATGCGCGAGCGCGCGCACGATGCTCAGGCCAAGGCCTGTTCCCCGGAGGCCGTCCTCCGTGTCAAGGCCCGGCAGCGTTGCGGAAGTCGTTCCAGCCGCAACCCCGGGCAGAAGATCTGCGCCGGTGTTGATGGCGGTGATCTGCTCGTCGGTCAGTCCGCGGCCGCTGTCGTACACGCCGACCAGAACGTGCTCGAGCTGGCGGATTCCGGTCAGCCGGATCGTGTCACCCACCGACGTGTAGCGAATGGCGTTCTCGACCAGCGTGTCGAGTCCGGTGCGCACCCGTTCCGGCGACCCGACAAAGCGCCCAGCCCCGGTCTCCAGAACCCAGCGCCGGTCCTCGACCACTCGCCAGCGCTCCACGGCCTGGGCCATCACCTCGTCGATGTCGAACATCTCACTGGTGGTGTCGTCCTGCAGCCGGATCACCCGGACCAACCGCTCACTGACCCGCGAGAGTCGTTCGATCTCGTCGGCCACGACCGAAAGGTCCTGCTGGTTCTCCAGGCCTGCTGCGCGGGTCTGCAACAGCTCGACGTACCCCCGCGCGATGGTCAGCGGTGTGCGCAGCTCGTGGGATGTCAGCCGCATCAGCTGTTCACGGTCCAGACATGCGCGGACCTCGCGTTCGGCCATTCTCGTGACGTGGCCCAGCGCACTCTGGCGGCGCCTCACGTGCCACACCATCAGCAGCGTGAGCAAGAACATCAACGGGATCTCTGTCGTCTCGTCCCAGCCGATCCGGCCGAGCAGCCAGCCGCGTTCCAGGGCGACGCCCGACGCGAGGGTGTACCACGCCATAGCTGTGACCAGCTGCACACGGCTCCAGGTGGTGAGCCCAAAGGCAAGCGCAAAGCCGGCCCAGCCGAGGTGATACGGGATGGTTTCCTCACCCGGCCGCAAGAACAAGACGGCCACGCAACCCAAGGCCCACACGGTCCACACTGCGACCACGCGACGGCGTTCGAACAGGTCGGCGCCGGCACCGCGCGTGAGTCGGGGGTCTCTACTCGTCGTAGAAGCAGTAGCCAGCACCGCGCACCGTCTCGATAGGGGGGCTCGGCTGGAGCTTCGAGCGCAGCCGGCGCACACACACGTCGACCACGTTGCTGCCGGGGTCGAAATCCAGGTCCCAGATATCGTGGAGAAGCTCCTCACGCGAGCACACGTCGTTGCTACGACGCATCAGGTGGGCGAGGAGGGCGAACTCGCGCCCTGTCAGGACTACCGGCCCTTGGGCGGTGAGCGCGCGGCGTCTGTGCAGGTCGAGCCGCACACCGCCAACCACGAGATAGCGTTGCTCACCGGTCGGCGCTGGCAACTTGTTGTCCAGGTGCCGGCGGATGCGTGCAGAAAGCTCGGTGGCAGAGAATGGCTTGGCGACCACGTCCACCGCGCCCAGATCGAGCGCCTGAACGCGGGCGGCGATCTCGGTGACGGCGGTCAGCACGATGACCGGCGGGCTGGACTGGCGCTTCTTCAACTTTCCGAGGAAGTCGAGCCCTCCGCATCGCGGCATGACCAGGTCGAGGAGAACCAGGTCCACATTGCGAGAGTCGAGCTGGTCCAGCGCGGCTTGACCGTCCGGCGCCTCGAAGACGGTGTGGCCGAATGCCGAAAGCGACCGGTTCAGGACGGTGCGGATACGCGGTTCGTCATCCACCACAAGCAAAGCGGCCACGGATTGCCTCAGCTCTCCCTCGACGGCAGCGGCGCGGTCGGTCCGCCATACGCAAAACGGACGCGTACTCAGGATAGGAGTAGGTAAGCCTTACCTCAACAGTCATAGGCATGAGTCTCAGCTCATACGAATGCATGAACTGAGCCCTCTCGCCGTGCTGGTGTAGTCCGGCTGGGCGAGACGTCAGGGAACCTCGAAGGCGTCCACGTCAGGGAACGTCGAAGGCGTCCACGTCGAGGTTGTTGGAGGTCAGGCCCTTGGCGGTGCCGTCGAAGTACACCGACCAGGTGCCGTTGTTGTAGTAGATGACGTCCTCGTCCTGGACCGCTCCCAGGACCGGGACGGTGGTGGTGGTGGCGCTGAAGGACAGGTAGAAGTGGGTGGCGTCTACCCGCACGAAGCCGTCCACGTTGGCGCCACCTGGCAGCTTGTAGGGCGCCGCGCTGGCGTCGATCACCCGGGTGAAGGGTGTGGCGCCGGTGGCGCCGTAGGCCCAGCTGTAGATGTCGGCGTCGTCGGCGGCACCACCTACCCCGGTGGGGTTGGTGTTGCCCAGGGTGGAGAA
This sequence comes from Actinomycetota bacterium, assembly GCA_039934065.1. Taxonomy (GTDB): domain Bacteria; phylum Actinomycetota; class Actinomycetes; order Actinomycetales; family Dermatophilaceae; genus UBA4719. The sequence goes on from JBDTMW010000254.1 coordinate 3,752, forward strand.
GTACAGGG
>JBDTMW010000255.1:0-3733 GCA_039934065.1 Actinomycetota bacterium
GTCAAGAACCTGATGCGCCACACCGGACCGTCGATGTCGCCGTTCAACGCCTGGGTGCTGCTCAAGGGCCTGGAGACGCTCTCGCTGAGGGTCGAGCGGATGGCCGCGTCGGCGTTGGAGCTGGCGCGCATGCTGGAGGCACACCCCAAGATCTCGAGGGTGATCTATCCCTGGTTGCAGTCCCACCCGCAGCACGAGCTCGCCACACGGCAGATGTATGGCGGCGGGACGGTCGTGACCTTCGAGCTGGCCGGCGGCAAGGACGAGGCGTTCGCATTGATGAATACCCTTGAGATTGTTGACATCTCGAACAACCTGGGCGACGCGAAGTCCTTGATCACGCATCCGGCCACGACCACGCATCGACGTCTGACGCCGGAGGCCCGGCTCGCTGTCGGCATTACCGACGGCGTATGCCGCGTCTCCGTCGGACTCGAGGACGTCCGTGACCTGATCGAGGACTTCGAGCGCGCCCTCGGGTAGCCCCGATGCAACCGTGAGAGGGCGGATATCGACCCAAACCGACGGGCGGATGGTCGATGTCTGTTCTTTCACCGAAGGCTCGTATCGAGGATCCACGGCAGCCCCGGGCGTGCGGGCTTGGTCAGGGCGGTCTCGAATCGTTGGGCCACCACCCGCTCCAGTGCTTTCGCCGTCCGGGCGTCAACACCTGACTCGCACAGATGCCGGGCCACGAGACCCCGGGTGTGCTTGGCCATGTGCGTGGCGCCTGGGACACGGATCTGCACCCATCGCGCCGCCAGATCGTCTCGAGGAGTCCAGGCTGCGGCATACGTGCTCGAGCGACAGTCGACGATCGCCCCGTGACCCGCCGCGATCGGGAGGACAGCGGCGAGCGGGGCGCGCCATACGGCAGCCAGCGGACCGAGGTTGCCGAGGTTCACGTTCATCGACAAACGGTATGGGGGCACCTTGTCGGCCGGGCGTAGCGCTCCGAACAGAGCCGAGACGACGACCAGCCAGCGGTTCGCCCGACGTCGCGTGGCGGTGTCCATCGAGGCCAGGTCGAGGGCGTCGTAGAGAACGCCGGAGTAGAGGTCCCCGGCCGGCACTGCCGGCGCAGAGCCGAGGCGAGTGTTGTGTGCGATGTCGGCGCGGAGGTTCGCGCTGACCCCCAGCAGTGCAGGGGCGTCCGGCTGCGCGCTGACCATCGCCAGCTCTTCGGCCACCCTGGAGCGGGTAGCGGTCAGCTCGGGGAACGAGATTCGCGAAGGGTCGGCAGGCCGGCCCCGGAAGCGTCCGGACTTGGTCTCTGAGGGCGGCAGCAGGATCAGCACGCCCCAGATCGTAGGCCGAATAGCATGGGTGTGCCCCCAGCATCCTGGCTAGGCTGACTCTCATGTCGAAGCGATGGATTGACCTCGTCGAGGACAAGCAGGCAAGTGGGGACCCTGCGGTTGAACACACCCAGCTGAACCAGGCTTTCGATGCGTTGCGCGCCGAGCTCAAGGTCCCCGGTGACTTTTCGCCAGAGGTCCTTGAGGAGGCCCAAGCGGCGATCAGCGCAGCCGCGATGCCGCAGCGTGACGAGACCGAAGTGCCCTTTCTGACCATCGACCCGCCGGGGTCCAGGGACCTGGACCAGGCCTTGTTCATCGAGCGTTCCGGTAAGGGCTACCGGGTGCGCTACGCAATTGCCGACGTGCCCGCGTTCGTTAAGCCCGGAGGCGCCATCGACGATGAGGCGCGCAGGCGCGGACAGACGATTTATGCCCCCGACGGCCGCACCCCGCTCCACCCGGATCAGCTCGGCGAGGACGCTGCCAGCCTGCTCCCGAACCAGGTGCGTCCGGCCTTCATCTGGGACATTACCCTCGACTCCGAGGGTGAGGGCATCTCTGTTGACGTCTACCGCGCCATGATGAGCAGCAAGCACCGGCTTGACTATGCGCAGGTCCAGTCGACGTTCGAGCGCGGGATCACGGACGAGCCGCTCAGCCTGCTCAAGGAGGTGGGCGAACGACGCATGGCGTTGGAGCAGGACCGCGGAGGGGCGAGCCTGCCCATGCCGGAGCAGGTGGTCAGCGTGAACCGGGATGGCAACTACGTCTTGTCTCTGCGGCCTCCGGTCCCCGCCGAGGACTGGAACGCGCAGATCTCGCTGCTGACAGGTATGGCTGCGGCCGAGATGATGCTGCATGCCGAGGTGGGCATCCTGCGCACTATGCCCGAGCCGGACCACGACGCGATCCTGCGCTTCCGGCGCCAAGCCCGCGCGCTCGGGGTCACCTGGCCGGCTGAGATGCTGTATGGCGACCTGTTGCGCTCCCTCGACCGCGCCAACCCGAAGCACCTGGCGCTCATCCATCAGGCGACGGCGTTGTTCCGGGGGGCCGGATACACCCCGTTCGACGGCGGAGTGCCCGAGCAGACGACGCACGCAGCCGTCGCGTCGCCCTATGCGCATGTGACCGCTCCTCTGCGCCGGCTCGTCGATCGCTTCGGGCTGCTCGTCTGCGAGTCGATCTGCCGTGACGCCCCTGTCCCTGACTGGGTCCGCCACGCGTTGCCCAGCCTGCCCGGGGTCATGACTGCCTCGGAGCGCGTGGCCACCGCCATGGAGCGTGGGTGCACCGATGCCGTCGAGGCAGCCGCGATGCAGCACCGCATCGGTGAGACCTTTCGCGCCTCGGTCGTCGATGTCACCAGGAACGGCGCTCTGGTCCAGCTCAGCGACCCGGCAATCCTGGCCCCCGCGGACGGAGCGACCTCCGTGGGCATGGAGGCGATGGTCAACCTTGTCGAGGCCGACGTTGCCCGGCGCAGCGTGCGCTTCCGCGTGGTGGGCGGCGTCACGACGCAATGACCCAAGAAGTCCTGCCCCGACTCGTGGCAACCGATCTTGATGGCACGTTGCTGCGCAGTGATGGCACCTGTTCGGAGCGGACGCGGGCGACGCTGGCCGCAGTTGAGCGTGCAGGCATCCAGGTGGTCCTGGTGACTGCGCGACCACCCCGATGGCTGCACGATCTGATCGACCTTGTGAGCGAGCACGGGATAGTCCTGTGCGCCAACGGGGCATTCGTCTACGACGTGCGCAGCCGGCAGATCCTCGACGAGCACTGTATGGCGGCCGTGCTCGTGGGGGCGATTGCCGAAGACCTGCGAAAGGCGTTGCCAGGCATAGCGTTTGCCACCGAGAGTCGCTTGGGTTTTGGACGTGAGCATGACTTCGCTGACGAATACACGACGCCTGAGGATGTGACGGCCGCGATGCTCGAGGAGCTGCTCGACCCGCTGCCTGGCAAGATGCTCGCCCGATGTCAGGACGTGCCTGCGGAGCAGTTCCATCAGGTGGTCGAGGAAGTCGTCGGTGATCGAGCTGTCGTGTCCTACTCAGGAGCCTCAGGGCTCGCCGAGATCGGCGCTGCGGGAGTGACCAAGGCCGCCGCACTGGGGGAGTGGTGTGCCGAACAGGGCATTGACGCCGCAGACGTCTTTGCGTTCGGTGACATGCCCAACGACCTGCCGATGCTCTTGTGGGCAGGTCGGTCCTTTGCTGTCGCGAACGCACACTCAGACGTCCTCGACGTCGTCGATGAGGTCTGTGCCTCGAACGACGATGACGGGGTCGCCCAAGTGCTCGATGAGGCGCTCGGGGCATATTCGGCCGGATGATCGATCCGCCTGGTCCTCATCCTGTGGTCGTGGGTTTGATTGTGGCGTAACGGAATTGGTGTGCCGTTCGACTTGTGGTAGCACACATGTTCGA
>JBDTMW010000256.1:0-3722 GCA_039934065.1 Actinomycetota bacterium
TCGGTTCGGTCATTGGCCCACGTCGCTCTCGTGATCTCGCCGAAAGCTGCCGTCAACAGAAATGGGAGCCACCAACCTGGTGCTGGCCGCGGCGATCGGATGGTCGACCATCGCAGGAGTCTCGCAGGAACGGACAAACTCTGCACGAACCAACGCACCAGGTGAGCGTTGACACGACAGCGAGAAGTACAGGGATGGTCCTCGGATCGACACAACAGCCCAGCCGCAGGTGCCTTCGCTGTAGCGGCTTCGCTGGCGACGGCGGATTACAACGCCAGAATTCGGCCGGAGGACCTCGAATGGTCGCGCATGATGGCCCAAGGAACCCCCTTCGCTGTATGCCTCTGGAGACGGGGACGGAAGCTGACAGCTACCGTGACCTGAAGCGACCGACGAGGAAGGGTTTGATGTGTCTCGGCTCGAGAGGCTGGTCCCGGAGCTCCTAGATGAGCAGCAGCGGGTGCTCTACGAGCGGATCACAGGCGGCCCCCGTTCGTCGGGGCCGCAGGCATTCCGCGTCGTCGGGGCCGATGGTGCCCTTGAAGGTCCGTTTAACGCCATGCTCCTGGGCCCCGCCGTGGGGACGGCGTTGCAGGCGCTCGGTGCAGCCGTCAGGTTCACCACGTCCCTATCGGACCGAGCACGTGAAATGGCGATCCTCGCCGTGGCCGCGCACGAGGACAGCGCGTTCGAGTGGCACGCCCATGAGGCGGTTGGGCGCGCCGCCGGGCTGACCGGGGCCGACCTCGCTGCGCTCCGTGCCGGACTCGCACCGGCCGGCGCGACCGATGTGGAGCGCGCGGTCGTCGACGCGGCATTCCATCTGCTCCGTGACGGCGACCTCGACGACCATGCCTTCCAGAATGCCCTCTCCCACTTGCACCCCGTCGGCCTGCAGGAACTGATGACACTTGTGGGCTACTACCGCATGCTGGCGCTGCAACTCCGAGTGTTCCGGGTCGGCGCCCCCACCTGAGTTCCACCCAGTCGCACGCAGCCTCATCGGAAGGCGCTGACGCCGGTGAAGGATGGCACGATTCTTCACTCGCGCACTGCACCCCGCCCGCCCCCGTTAAGCTCGCCCGCCGAGCCTCCTGTCGCGAGACGATGAATATTGGATACAATCCACCTCGACTTGCCTGCCCGCCTGCTACATCTCTGGAGGACTGCCATGACAACGGTTCCTGTTGGGCCCCTCGAACTGCTCGATGTCGACCACCTGCTCTCCGATGAGGAGCGCGCGGTCCAGGCCAGCGTTCGGCGTCTGGTCGATGACACCATTCGACCCAACATCGCGCAGTGGTACGAGGAAGGCGCCTTCCCCGCGACCGAGATGGCTCAGGAGTTTGGCAAGCTCGGACTGCTCGGCATGCATCTGGAGGGCTACGGCTGCGCCGGGATGAGCGCCGTCGACTACGGGCTCGCCTGCATGGAGCTGGAGGCCGGCGACTCCGGTGCCCGTAGCTTCGTCTCGGTCCAGGGCTCGCTGGCCATGTTCGCCATCCACCGCTGGGGCTCGGAGGAGCAGAAACAGCAGTGGCTGCCCCGGATGGCGGCCGGTGAGGTCATCGGCTGCTTCGGCCTGACTGAGGCTGACTTCGGGTCCGACCCGGCCGGCATGCGGACCCGTGCTCGTCGCGACGGCCAGGACTGGGTGCTGGACGGCACGAAGATGTGGATCACCAACGGCTCGATCGCCGACCTCGCGGTGGTGTGGGCGCGCACCGAGGCAGGCATCCAGGGCTTCCTCGTCCCGACAGACGCCTCGGGATTCATAGCCAACGAGATCACCAGCAAGCTCTCACTGCGCGCGTCCGTCACTTCCGAGCTCGTGCTCGAGGGAGTGCGCTTGCCCGCGGATGCCGTGCTGCCCGGCGTGCAGTCCCTGCGTGGCCCGTTGTCGTGCCTTGACGAGGCCGCTTCGGCATCGTCTTCGGCGCCTTGGGCGCTGCCCGGGACTGCCTGGAGGTCGCCCTCGATTACTCCCGCAGCCGGGAGGTGTTCAAGCGTCCGATCGGCGGCTACCAGCTGACCCAGCAGAAGCTGGCCGACATGACCCTGGAACTGCAGAAGGGCTTCCTGCTCGCGCTGCATCTTGGTCGGCTCAAGGACGCCGGACGGCTCGAGCCGCGCCAGATCAGCCTCGGCAAGCTCAACAGCGCACGTGAGGCGATCGCCATTGCGCGCCAGTGCCGCACCATCCTCGGGGCCAACGGCATCACGCTGGAGTACTCGGTGATGCGACACGCCAACAACCTGGAGTCGGTGCTGACCTACGAGGGGACCGCCGAGATGCACACCCTCGTCATCGGACAAGCACTGACCGGGCTGAGCGCTTTCAGCTAAGCGCCTTGCGCTGCGCGGTTCCACCAACATCGTCGACTGGTTCCAGCACCGGGCGCAGGGCTGCGATGGCGTGCTCGCGGTGCTCGGCGAGCACCACCAGTGCGGTCGCGGCATCGCCGGCCCTGATTGCGGAGGCCAATGCCTGGTGCTCGGAGAGGACCATCTCGCGATTGTGCGCCTCGTTGTAGTAGAGGGAGCGGTACACCTCGGTGGAATCCCACAACAGGCAGATCAGCCGCACCAGCCGGGGAAGAGCGCACGCGTCGAGGATGGCGAAGTGGAGGCGCCGGTTCGCCGACGTCATGGCGACCACGTCGCCGATGTCCGCCGCGGCCTGCACGTCGCGCTCGGCCTCCTCGAGCCGGTGGATGTCCTCCGCGGTCATCTGGGGCACGGCGATGCTGACGGCCTCGGCCTCGAGGATCTCGCGGATTCGGTAAACCTCTATCAGGTCCGAGAGAGACAGCTCGGTGACGAAGTAGCCGCGGTGGGCCACGTAGGTGACCTGGCCCTCGCCCTCGAGGATCTTCAGCGCCTCGCGAAGCGGGACCCGGCTGACGCCGAACTGGACGGCCAAAGCGTCTTGGACGATCTGCTGGCCCGGACGCAGCCGTCCGGCGGTGATAAGTCGTCGTAGCTCGGCGAGCACTGCCTCCTGGGCCGTTGGTGGTCGCCGGAACACGTCACCCATCTGACCTGCCGTCACTGTTGTCTCCCTCTTCTGCGTCGAGCCAGGCAAAGATCTCCTTCTCGTCTCCCCCCAACGCCGGAGGGCGATGACGATAGCTGACCGGCGTCGCCGAAAGTCGCAACGGGTTGGCAACCTGGGCAGAGCCGGCAACGTTGACGACGGGCCCGAGGCCGAGCGACTCGGCAAAGTGCATGCCTTGCCCGACGTTGTTGATCGGCCCGCAAGGGACCCCCGCGGCGGTCAGTGTGGCGAACCACTCCTCCGCGCCGCGGGTGAGCAGCACGATCCCGAGGGCAGCGGTGAGCTGCTCACGGTTGGCCACCCTGGCGGCGTTGCTCGCGAACTGCGGGTCGTCCTTCAGATGGGACAGCCCGAGGCAGTCGCACAGCGCCTGGAACTGCCGGTCGTTGCCGGCCGCGATGATCAGCAGCCGGTCCGCGCTGGCGAACTGCTCGTACGGGCAGATGCTCGGGTGCTGGATGCCCATCCCGTGCGCGATGTCGCCGGTCAGGGCGTAGGCGCCGCCGAAGTTCACCAACCCCGAGAGCATCGAGGACATCAGGTTGATCTCCAACCGCTGTCCCTCGCCGGTGCGCTCCTTGTGACGCAGCGCGGCGAGGATGCCGACGACCGCGTGCAGACCGGCAAGGACGTCGGCCGTCGCAATGCCCGTCTTGGATGGGGT
>JBDTMW010000257.1:0-3675 GCA_039934065.1 Actinomycetota bacterium
CCCTCTTTGCCTCACCGCAGCAGGACTACACCAAGAAGCTCCTGGCCGCAGTGCCTCACCTGGGCCGCAACTCCGCCTCAGCTGGTGCGACGGTACGAGCGCACCAAGACGGCGGCGTGGTGGTGGAAGCCAAGCACCTGATCATCGAGTACCCCGGGCGGCTGGGCACCCCGGCCTTCAGGGCCGTGGACGACGTCAGCTTCACCATCTCCGCGGGCGAGGTCTTCGGGCTGGTTGGCGAGTCCGGTTCGGGAAAGACCACTATCGGCCGGGCCATCGCGGGCCTGAACAGGACGAGCGGTGGTTCGCTGTCGGTGCTCGGCTACGAGATGCTCAACTTCCGCCAGCGGACCTTCCGTCCGTTGCGCAAGGACATCGGCTTCGTCTTCCAGGATCCCGCCGCGTCGTTCAACCCGCACCTGAGTATCGGCGAGTGCGTCGCCGAGCCAATCCTGATCCATGAGAAGCGCTCACGGATGGAGACGGAAAAGCGTGTCGCCGAACTGCTCGAAGCGGTACAGCTGCCGCGGACCTATGCCGAGCGCTACCCACACGAGCTCTCCGGCGGCGAGCGCCAGCGTGCCTCGTTGGCCCGGGCACTGGCGTTGAACCCGAGGCTGCTGATTGCCGATGAGCCGACGTCGGCGCTGGACGTCTCGGTGCAGTCGAAGGTGCTGGAGCTGTTCAAGGAAATCCAGGCCGAGTTCGGCTTTGCCGCGCTCTTCATCAGCCACGACCTGGCCGTGGTGGATATCCTCGCCGACTGGGTCGGCGTGCTCCACCAGGGCAAGCTCGTGGAACAGGGAATCGGCAGCCAGGTGATGGGAAGCCCCCAGGATGACTACACCAGGCGGTTGATCGCCTCGTTGCCCGTACCAGACCCTGCGGAACAGGCCAAGCGTCGCGAAGCCCACCGGGCCCTGCTGCACAGCTGACCTGTCTGGCCCGGCCACCTCGAGGTGCTGGTGACCGGCTCAGCGACTCTTGTCGGTCGGCAAGGTCAGGGTTGGACACGTCGCGAGGATCCGCCCGAGCGCGTCTCGTTCCGCACTGGTGACCCACAGCTTGTACTTCACCTTGACCGCGACCTGACGTGCGGCATACGGGCAGCGGTAGGGCTTGTTGGGTGGTAGCCACGTCGCGGCGTCGCCGTCACCCTTGAGTTTGTTGGACGGGCCGTCGACGGCGAGCAGGTTGAGCGAGTCGTTGGCGAAGGCCCGCCGGGTGTCGGCCGACATCCCCTGGGCGCCTTTCTGCCAGGCGTCGGACAGCGCCACGACGTGGTCGATCTGGACAGCGGTGGAGGTGACCTGACCGCGCACGAACCCGATCGTCTTCCCTGCGTAGGGGTCATGCAGGGTGCCCGACAGGACCACGCATCCGTTGGTGCTCGCCTTGAGGACATATGCCGCGAGATCGCGACGGAGTATGTCGTTGCGGGTATCGCAGCCGTTGCGGTCGACGTCCGCCCAGGCCTCGCCGAAGAGCGCGCGATCGTAGCCTGTCTTCGGCGCTCGTCCTTTGACCGCGAGGGTGGCGAGCCCGGCAAGGGCCGACCGTGCCTCTCCAGCTGGGATCGGCTGCCCCGCAACGCCTTTCGACACGACAGCGCCGTCAGATGACCGAGGGGTTGCCCGCCATATGACAGGGCCCAACCAAGCGACCGCGATGAGCGAAACCAGAACCAACCCGGTACGGACGAGGCCCGCGTGCGTCGGGCGCTCGGCGGGCATGGAGCCACCCTAACCGCGCCCGGAGACGTCGTCTCGACGCCAGTCACCCAGCACCTATGCACAGCAGACGTCCGGAGTCCTCGCACCGCGGCGCTGAGGCAGACTGCTCCCATGGTCCTGGGATTGGCATGCGCGCTGTTCGCGGCTGTTGCCTATGGAAGCGCGTCGGTGCTGCAAGGAGTTGCCGCACAACGAACCGCCCAAGGCTCCGGCCTTGACCCCCGGCTCATGGTCCGCCTGGCCCGATCGGTCCCATATGTGTCCGGCCTCGGCCTCGATCTCGCCGGGTTCCTGGCCTCGCTGGTTGCCCTGCGGACGCTGCCCCTGTTCCTCGTGCAGTCAGCAGTGGCCTCGAGCGTCGGTGTCACCGCCATCATCGCGGCCGCCATCGGCGTGCGGCTGCGTGGTCGCGAGGTCGTCTCGCTGGTCGTTCTGGCGGCCGGTCTGCTGATGTTGGCCATGGCAGCCCAGCCGGAACAGGGGGCGCCCATGGCACCCACCTACCGATCTACACTGCTCGCCTCAGTGGTCCTGTTGGGTGCGGCTGGGGTGATCGCCGCGCGACATGGCGGACGCTCCGGCGCTCCGGCCCTTGCCTTCCTGGCAGGGCTTGCCTTCACCGTCGTTGCCGTTTCGGCCCGGAGCCTGAGTCTGCCCAGCCCGCTTTGGCACACCTTGGCCGATCCGGGTCTTTGGGCGATCCTGGCCCACAGCGCTCTTGGCATGCTCTTGTTCGCGACCGCCCTCCAACGGGGGTCGATCACCACCGTGGTTGCCATGACGTTCGCCGTCGAAACCGTCGTTCCGGCAGTCATCGGTCTAGCCTTCCTGGGGGACCGGACACGAGTTGGATACGCACCGATCGCAGCAGTGGGCTTCATTCTCACGATCGCAGGGACTCTGGCTTTGGCCTCACACGACAGGACCCGCGACGTGAACAGGGCCACCGCGGGGACCGACCATCACCCTGCCGCCGGCTGACCACCGCCCGCCTGGCCGAAGTTCAGGACTTGGTCTCAGTCCCAGCCCTCCTCGTCGGAAATGACGTGGACGGCAGCCTCTTCGGCGGATGAGCCGCCTCCGTCGATGCCCATGTCCTCGGCCACCATCGCTGACTCATTGTCTTGATGCGCGCCCTCGTCGGGGGCCTTGAGCCGCCCACTCCGCCGATCTCCCACTTCGCCGTCTCCCAGGAAGTCGTCCTCCGCCGCGATGGCGTCCGGGTCGTCACCGCCCACCATGTCCGGCTCTGCAAGCGGGTCCTCCCATGCGTTGGCCGGATCGGGCACCTCGTGGGCAAGGCGTTGTTCGAGACTCTCCCCCTGCCGCTGCTCAGCCAACGTGGTTCCGTAGGCATCCACGCCACGGGGGCGTTCCGGGGGCGAGTAACCCTCGTCAAGGACATCATCGACACCGCGGTCATCGAGGGTGTCCTCAGGCTGCAACTGGTCCTCGTCATCGAGGCTGTAGCTGCCCATCGACTCCGCGCCGGTGCTCTCGTGGTGGGTCATGATTCGACCCTAATCCTTGGTTCCCCGCGGTGTCGGCAGAAAGCGGATAGACATGACTCACAGAACCCGGCACGCGATGAGGCACGTCGAGTTGAGGTGCGTTCACGTGAAGAGTGTGGCGGCCTCGCCTACGCCATCTCAGGCACGTGGAGGTGCGCCACAGCCAACGCGAACTCGTGGATGTCGGTCACAGTGGCGCCCACGTCATCGGCGATCCGGGCGCGCAGCCCTTCGGCTGCCGAGCGGGAGGCCACCATCGCGTCGCGACTGGCGAACGTCGCAGTAGAGACTGCGCGGCCCGTGGCCCGGTAGACCATCAGGCTGGCGCTGCAGAAACCTTTCATCTCCTCCAAGGCTGGCAGCGTGGCCATCCGGTCCATGCGGGATGTCGTCAACCTGGTCGACCTCAGCGACTCCTTCTGTGACACCGA
>JBDTMW010000258.1:0-3660 GCA_039934065.1 Actinomycetota bacterium
GCCTGTGTCCTGGTCGGCGGTGGCTACGGCAGCGCGCCGCTGTTCTGGCTGGCCGCCGAGTTGCGGGAGCGGGGCTGTCACGTCGAGATGGTGCTGGGTGCTGCCACCGAAGACCGGCTTTTCGGAGTTCTCGAGGCACGCCGCGCTGCTGACGGTGTCACGGTGACCACCGACGACGGGTCGATGGGGGTCAAGGGCTGGGTCTCCGACGTTCTGCCAGGGGTCATCCAGCGCAGCCACGCCGAGGTCGTCTACGGCTGCGGGCCGATGGCGATGCTCAGGGCCGTGACTGAGGTGGCCACATCCGAGGGCGCGGTTGCCCAGGTCGCCGTCGAGGAGTCGATGGCCTGTGGCATCGGGGTCTGCATGACCTGTGTGATACCGGTCGTCGGCAACGACGGGCAGACCCGGATGGTGCGATCCTGCGTCGAAGGGCCGGTATTCCGCGGTGACCGGGTGCGCTGGGATGCCTTCGAGTCAGGCTTGGGCAGAGTGCCCGAGGACGCCTACGGCGCGGCCGCGATGAGAGGTCACTGATGTCCGAGATGACGGCGCGTGCCACGAACCCATCGGCTGGCGTGAGTGACTCCAGCGACATGAAGGGCACCAGCCCGGAGGTCGACATGAGCGTCGACCTGGCGGGGATGCGGCTGCCGAACCCGCTGATGACTGCTTCGGGCTGTGCGGCGAACGGCAGGGAGCTACACCGGTTCTTCGACATCGCCGAGCTTGGTGCCTTCGTGACCAAGACGGTTCTGGCGGATCCTCGCTCGGGCCGTGGCACCCCACGGATGGCCGAGACACCGAGCGGGATGCTTAACTCGATCGGCCTGCAGGGACCGGGGATCGTCGCCTTTGTCGAGAATGACCTGGCATGGCTCAAGTCCGTCGGGGCGCGGGTGGTCGTATCCATCGCCGGGAACACCGCCGGCGAGTACGCCGATGTGGCCGCGGTCCTTCGCGGCTCCCCGGCGTTCGATGCCGTCGTCGGTGTTGAGGTCAACATCTCGTGCCCCAACGTCGCGAACCGGGGACTCGTCTTTGCCTGCGACCCACTCTCGTCGGCCAAGGTCATCGCCCTGGTGCGCGAGAAGCTCCCGCGGGACCTGCCCATCTTCGCCAAGCTCAGCCCCGACGTGACTGACATCGTCGAGATCGCCCGCGCCTGTGTGAAGGCCGGCGCTGACGGGCTGACGATGATAAACACCCTGCTCGGGATGGTCATCGACACGGACCTGCTGCGTCCGCAGGTGGCCGGTGTGACCGGCGGGCTGTCCGGGCCCGCGATCCGACCGGTGGCGGTGCGGGCCATCTGGCAGGTGAGCGCAGCGATGCGCGAAGGCCGGATGCCGACCGTGCCGATCATCGGTGTCGGGGGAGTTCGCACCGGCGATGACGCCTTGCAGCTGGTCGCCGCCGGCGCGAGCGCCATACAGGTCGGAACCGCGACCTTCAACGACCCCACAGCGCCGCTGCGGGTCAAACGTGAGCTGGCCGCGACCTTGCAGGACAAAGGATTTTCCCGGTTCAGCGATGCCGTGGGGATTGCGCACATGAGACTGGAGCAAGGGCGATGATCGAGTCATTCGGAACCAGGCTGCGAAGGGCCATGGACGAGCGTGGACCACTCTGTGCCGGCATCGACCCACATCCGGGACTGTTGACGCACTGGGGCCTCAATGAGACCGTCCACGGCCTCGAGACGTTTGCCATGACCTGTGTCGAGGCGTTCGCCGGGACGGTGGCGGTCGTCAAGCCCCAGTCGGCGTTCTTCGAGCGCTTCGGCTCCGCCGGGGTGGCCGTGCTCGAGCGCACGCTTGCCGGGCTGCGTGAAGCCGACACCCTTTCTCTGCTCGACGTGAAGAGGGGTGACATCGGCTCGACCATGGCCGCGTACGCCCAGGCATATCTCTCCCCGGACAGCCCGCTGCGTGCGGACGCCATCACGGTCAGCCCGTTCCTCGGCTTCGAGTCTCTGCGTCCGGCACTGGATCTGGCTCACGAGAACCGCAGTGGCCTGTTCGTACTGGCCCTGACGTCGAACCCGGAAGGCGCCCAGGTGCAGCACGCGCTACGCGACGGTCGCACTGTGGCCGGCAGCATCGTTGACGGTGTGACTGTGCAGAACGCGGCCGACTCGGCTGAGGGCCTGCTCGGCAGCGTCGGCATGGTCATCGGAGCCACCGTGGGGGACGCGGTGCAGAAGCTCGGCCTCGACCTGCGATCGGCCAACGCACCACTGCTCGCCCCCGGCATCGGCGCGCAGGGCGCGACCGCCGACGACCTGCGCAGCGTGTTCGGCGCGGCTCTGGGCAACGTGCTGGCCAGCAGCAGCCGCGAGATTCTGGGGGCAGGGCCTGACGCCGCCGTGCTGAAGGCGACGGCACGGCATACGGCCGATCAGATGAACGTCATTCTGCGCGCGTGAGGGGCACCGCTGTTGCATGGTCGCGCCCCGACTCGCTAGGTTCGGGCCACGCGTTGTCCGCGGCCTGACCAGCCCCAGCCCTGCGATGTGTTCGTTTCGACTCGTCCCTATGAGGAGACTGACAGTGGCTCTTCCCCAGCTCACCCCCGAACAGCGTGCCGACGCCCTGGCCAAGGCCGCCGTTGCTCGACGTGAGCGGGCAGCAGTCAAGAACCGCCTCAAGTACGCACAGGGCTTGTTGTCAGAGGTCATTGCGGATGGCAAGAAGAGCGACATCATCGGCAAGATGAAGGTCTCGGCGTTGCTGGAGTCGATGCCCGGCGTGGGGCGTGTTCGTGCCCGCCAGATCATGGATGAGGTCGGCATCTCCGAGACTCGCAGGGTTCGTGGCCTGGGCACCAATCAGATTGCCGCCCTGATCGAGCGCTTCGAACCCGCCTGACCCGCGAGCCATGTCATTGCCCACAAGCCGGCTGGTGGTTCTCGCCGGCCCGACCGCAGTGGGGAAGGGGACCGTGGCGGCATACGTCCGGAAGAACTTCCCCGAGGTCTGGCTCTCGGTCTCCATGACGACCCGCAAGCCACGCCCGCGCGAGATCGACGGCAGGCACTATCACTTCGTCACCGACGAGGAGTTCGACCGGATGCGCGATGCGGGTGAGTTCCTGGAGTGGGCCGTCGTCCACGGGCGGGCCAGGTACGGGACGCCCCGCGCGCCGGTGCTCGCGGCACTTGCCGCCGGGCGCAAGGCACTCCTGGAGATTGACCTGCAGGGTGCACGCCAGGTGCGACAGCAGATGCCGGGTGCGCTCTTCGTCTTTCTCGCCCCGCCGAGCTGGGATGAGCTGGTGCGTCGGCTGGTCGGACGGGGCACCGAGTCGGAGGAGGAACGAGAGGTCCGGCTGAAGACCGCGCGGGCCGAGCTGAAGGCGCAGGAAGAGTTCGATGTGACGATATTGAACGACAATGTTCAGCGAGCGAGCCAAGAACTCGTATCATTGATGCGCGCCTGATTTTTCCGGTGCCGCTAGTTGCTGCATTCGTGTAGTCGCCGAGGCTCCACCAATTGACGACGCTCTACCATCAGCGCTCTACCCATTGACGACGAATCGAGATTTGACCGTGTCTGGTACGCAGGCTGCCCCCGAGGGCATCACGAACCCGCCGATCGACGACTTGCTCAAGGTGGCGGACTCCAAGTACGCCCTGGTCATCTACTCGGCCAAGCGCGC
>JBDTMW010000259.1:0-3645 GCA_039934065.1 Actinomycetota bacterium
GCTGCGATGCTCACGGCGCCTAATCCTCGCGGTCCCACACCGGCGTCAGCCCGCGTGCAGTCTGGATCTGGTCGTTGCTGACTCCCGAGGGGACCATCGGCCAGACCATCGCATCGCGGTGGACGACGAAGTCCACCACGACCGGAACGTCGTTGATCTCCATCGCCTTCTTGATGGTCGCGTCGACGTCGCCAGGCGCATCGCACCGCATTCCCACGCAGCCGTAGGCCTCGGCCAGCTTGACGAAGTCCGGCACGCGAACCTGCGCGTGGCTGGTGTGCAGGTCGGTGTTGGAGTAGCGCTCGTTGTAGAACAGGGTCTGCCACTGGCGGACCATCCCCAGACTCGAGTTGTTGATGATCGCGACCTTGATCGGGATCTTGTTGATGACGCAGGTCGCGAGCTCCTGGTTGGTCATCTGGAAGCAGCCGTCACCGTCGATGGCCCAGACGATCCGCTCGGGCTGGGCGACCTTGGCCCCCATCGCCGCCGGCACTGCGAACCCCATGGTGCCCAGGCCACCGGAGTTGATCCAGCTGTTCGGCCGTTCGTACCGCACGAACTGGGCGGCCCACATCTGGTGCTGGCCCACCCCGGCCACGAAGACCGACTCGGGTCCGCTGATCGCGCCAAGGCGCTCGATGACGTGCTGCGGGGACAGCGACCCATCATCATGGGAGGAGTAGCCCAGCGGGAAGGTGGTCTGCCATCCCCTGACCTGCGTGCGCCAGTCCTCGTAGTCGCCCAGGTGGCCCGCGTCATGCGCGCCGCGGACGGCGGCCAGGAGGTCGATGATGACCTCCTTGCAGTCGCCCACGATCGGCACGTCGGCGAACCGGTTCTTGGAGATCTCGGCAGGGTCGATGTCCGCGTGGATAACCTTGGCGCCAGGGGCAAAGGTCGACAGCTGACCGGTCACCCGATCATCGAAGCGGGCACCGAAGGTGATCAGCAGATCGGATTTCTGCAGGGCGGTGACGGCGGCCACGGTGCCATGCATGCCCGGCATACCGAGGTTGAGCGGATGGCTGTCGGGCACCGCGCCGCGCGCCATCAGCGTGGTGACAACTGGTATCTGGGTCAGGTCGACGAACTGACGCAGCACCTCGCTGGCCTCGGCGCGGATGACTCCCCCGCCGATATACAACACCGGACGGCGGGCCTCCCTGATCAGCCTGGCCGCCTCACGGATCTGCTTGCCATGTGGCTTGGCCACAGGGTGGTAGCCCGGCAGGTCGAGCTTCGGCGGCCAGACGAATGTTGTCTGGGCCTGCAACGCGTCCTTGCTGATATCGACCAGGACCGGGCCCGGACGGCCGGTCGCGGCGATGTGGAACGCCTCGGCGAGCGCCCGCGGGATCGCCGCGGGGTCCGTGATCAGGTAGTTGTGCTTGGTGATCGGCATCGTGATGCCGCGAATATCCGCCTCCTGGAACGCATCCGTGCCGATGGACCTGGAGGTGACCTGGCCGGTGATGGCGACGATCGGGACCGAGTCCAGGAAGGCATCGGCGATCGGCGTGACCAGGTTGGTCGCGCCAGGGCCACTGGTGACCATGCACACTCCGACCTTGCCGCTGACCGAGGCGTAGCCCTCTGCCGCATGCCCTGCGCCCTGTTCGTGACGCACGAGAATGTGTCGCACCTTGGTGGAGTCCATCAACGGGTCGTATGCCGGCAGGATCGCGCCGCCGGGGAGGCCAAAGACGGTGTCGACGCCAAGGGCCTCGAGGGCCATGATCAGGCTCTGGGCACCGGTGACCTCAACGGCTGGGACCCGTGCCGCGGGGGGGCCCTTGACCTTGGCCGTGGTCGCGCCCTCGTCCGCCCCGCGTGAGCGAGTTGAACCAGCGAGGTCAGCCGGGGAAGCGCCATGGCGCCCCGGCCCTTCCGGGATCGAGCCTTCGATGGTCGAGCCTCCTGGGCTCGAGTCTGAGGCCTTGCCTTTCGTCACTGCCGTCACCGCTTTCGATAACTAGCGCCTTGTCGGTTCCGTGCACCGGACCAGCCGGTGATCACGGACCTTCTGCATGAAAAAACCCCTCGGTCCGTAACCGGACATGAGGGGCAGCGCGCTGACTCAGGTGAAAGTCTGCGCGCTAGGGAAGTACGAGGATTCGAGCCACGTCCCCACCGTGGAACACCGTGGCTGCCGTGTCAACATGCGGATGCGCGCGATCTCATCATCCGGACGGATTGTCCGCCAAATGGCCCAAAACGATTGGCGCTAACCGCACACCGCTCCCCCGGCGGCGCTGCCGACGAGCTTGCGGTACTTGGCCAGGACGCCTCGCGGGTACTTGGGGGCAGGAGGGGTGAAGCCAACGGCGCGCTCGGCCAGCACCTCTGCCGTGACGTGGACGTCGAGCGTGCCCGCGGCGACGTCGAGTCGAATCCGGTCACCGTCCTGCACAAAGGCGATGGGTCCGCCGTCGACTGCCTCCGGGGCCACGTGCCCGACGCAGAGGCCGGTCGTGCCACCGGAGAACCGACCGTCGGTCAGCAGCAGCACATCCTTGCCGAGGCCGGCGCCCTTGATCGCGCCGGTCACGGCCAGCATCTCGCGCATCCCCGGACCGCCCTTGGGCCCCTCGTAACGGATGACCACCACGTCACCGGCCTGCAACGATCCGGCCGCGACGGCATCCATCGCCGCACGCTCACCGTCGAACACCCTGGCGGTTCCCTCGAAGACATCGGCGTCAAAGCCGGCCGACTTCACGACAGCGCCCTCCGGGGCCAGCGAGCCTCGCAGGATCGTCAGGCCACCGGTCTTGTGGATCGGCTGGGACAGGGCGCGAAGGACCTGTCCGTCGGGGTCCGGCGGCCGGACGTCGGCGAGGTTCTCGGCGACCGTGCGACCAGTCACCGTCAGGCAGTCACCATGCAAGAGTCCGGCATCCAGAAGGGCCTTCATGACGACGGGCACGCCGCCGACCCGGTCGATGTCGGTCATCACGAACCGCCCGAACGGCTTGACGTCAGCCAGGTGCGGCACGGTGGCGCCGACCCGGGCGAAGTCATCCAGGGTCAGCTCGACCTCGGCCTCGTTGGCCATGGCGAGCAGGTGCAGCACCGCGTTGGTCGAGCCGCCGAAGGCCATCACGACGGCGATGGCATTCTCGAAGGCCTCCTTGGTCATGATCTGGCGCGCGGTGATGCCTCGGCGCAGCAGTCCGACGACGGCCTCACCGGACTTGCGGGCGAACCCGTCACGGCGGCGGTCGGTGGCCGGCGGCGCGGCGCTGCCAGGCAGCGACATCCCGATGGCCTCGGCCACGCAGGCCATCGTGTTGGCGGTGTACATGCCACCGCAGGCACCCTCGCCCGGACAGATCGCCCGCTCGATGGCGTCGACGTCCTCGAGGCTCATCCGTCCCGCGGCGCAGGCCCCGACGGCCTCGAAAGCGTCGATGATGGTGACGGTCCGCTCCGACCCGTCGCTCATCTTGGCGATCCCCGGAAGGATCGACCCGGCATACAGGAAGACGCTGGCCAGGTCGAGACGCGCGGCAGCCATCAGCATCCCCGGCAGTGACTTGTCGCAGCCGGCCAGCAGGACGGAGCCGTCCAGGCGCTCGGCCTGCATGACGGTCTCGACGGAGTCGGCGATGATCTCGCGGCTGACCAGCGAGAAGTGCATCC
>JBDTMW010000260.1:0-3644 GCA_039934065.1 Actinomycetota bacterium
AGACGAACACCCCGGCCAACGACAGGACCGCCAGGCCGAGAACGGCCTCCGGGACTGACGCAGTTACCGTCTCTATCCAGAGGAAGCCCGTGGCCAGGCGCTTACCGAATGC
The DNA here is from genome assembly GCA_039934065.1 of Actinomycetota bacterium. Lineage (GTDB taxonomy): Bacteria > Actinomycetota > Actinomycetes > Actinomycetales > Dermatophilaceae > UBA4719. Next base: position 113 of record JBDTMW010000260.1, read on the forward strand.
CACCTGGAACCCCGGACCTGACGTCATCTCTCCGCTGTTGGCCAAGAACATCACGAAGATTCCCATGATGGTGAATGCGATCGCGACGGCGAGGTTGACGGTGTTGGTCGCCAGGATCCGGGTGCCAAAGTGCAGCCGGACCGGCTTGGCCTTGAGGAACTTCCGTTCGCCGAGCTTGAACCGGTCCCACAACAGCGCCATCACGAACAGCGGGAACGTCATGCCGAACGTGAAGGCCAGGCCCAGGGCGAGGCCACCGGCGGTCGACCCGGACAACGCCGAAAGGGTCATCACCCCGACCAGGACCGGGGCGCAGCAGCTGCTGGCCATCCCGGAGAACATGCCCAGGGCGAAGAAGCTGCCGGTGTCGCCGCGGGCGGTGTCCGGCGCTCGGACGAACGAGGGCAGGCTCATCATCCGCCCGGACAGGGTGAACGCGGCCAGGACCAGCATCAGCGCACCGCCGGCGTAGTACAGCTGCTGGTGGTAGTGGGCGATGGTCCCGGAGATCAGGCTCACGCCAACGGTGATGGGGATCAGGATCAACCCCAGCCCGGCGGCGAAGACGAACGTCAGGGGCAACAGGCGCCAGCGGCGGTTCTTGACCGCCACCGAAAGGTAGGACGGCGCCAGGAACACGATGCAACAGGGCGCGAACAGTGCGATGCCGCCGGCGAAGAAGGCGGCCAGTATCGAGCCGGTGGTGAACAGATCAGTCATGAGGTCTCACTTCGCCGTGTTCTTGCCAGACGCTTCTCGAGCTTGCGCAGGGGGAGCCTTCCGGAGCTGAAGTACTGTCCGTCCAGCAGGACCAGAGGACTCATCGGCGCCCGGTGGTAATCCATCAGTGCGCGACCGGGCTTGTCTTCGATCGACAACACCTGAACGGTCATCGGATAGGAGCGTGCCAGACCTGCCAGGGTCGATTTCGCGTCCTCGCACAGGTGGCACGCCGGGGCCTCCACCAGGGTCACCAAAACCGGCACAGCAGCCCCCGGGTTGGGGGCGTCGCCGACCGCGTCCCGACCCAGCCTCCCCGATGCGGGGGTCGTCTCAACTTCACTCATGCCTGCACAGTCCGCCTGATCAATGAAGGTTTGGGCGGGGTTTTCATGAAGGTTTGCTCAAGGCCGGGCCGAGGAGCCGCCCAGGGTCCATCACCCCACCATCGTTACCTTCTCCATGCTGGGGTCGGCCCCGGTGCTGGGGTCGGTCCCGACGAACGACTCACCCTTAACCTGCGCCGTGCTGTGTGGGTATCGCGATGGTTCCCACGAGTGGTGCTGAAGCCCTGTGGTTCAGAACAGCCCCGATGCCGTTTCTGACTGCGGAATCGCACACACTGGGGACATGAGCCATCCGGTCAGCAAGCCAGTCCCACAACCAACCCTCACCGGCTTCCGGGTGCTGGTCGTGGACGATGAACGAGCCTTGGCTGACCTCGTGGGGTCCTACCTGACCCGAGACGGCTTCGAGGTGTCGATGGCCCATGACGGGCAGCGGGCGATTGACCAGGCCCGGCAGGTCGATCCCGACGTGATAGTGCTCGACTTGGGGTTGCCGGTGATCGACGGGGTCGAGGTCTGTCGGGTGGTGCGCACGTTCTCCGACTGTTACATCATCATGCTCACCGCTCGCACCGATGAGATCGACAAGCTCATCGGCCTCTCCGTCGGGGCGGACGACTACCTCACCAAGCCGTTCAGCCCCCGCGAGCTGCTGGCCCGGATCCAGGCGATGTTGCGCCGTCCCCGTGCCTCCACCACCAGTGGGCAGCCTGCCCAAGAAGAGCCGCCGCGGGTGTTCGGGGCCCTGAGTATCGACGTCGCCGCCCGCGAGGTCCACCTCCACGATGAGGCGGTCGGACTGACCCGCACCGAGTTCGACCTGCTGGAGGTGTTGTCGGCCCGACCCAAGCTGGTTTTCTCCCGCCGCCAGCTCATCGAGGCCGTGTGGGACCAGACCTGGGTCGGCGACGAGCACCTGGTTGATGTGCACGTCGGGCACCTGCGCAGGAAGCTCGGCGACGATCCCGGCTCACCTCGGTATGTGCGCACGGTCCGCGGGATCGGCTATGGGATGGGCGACGGCGCATGAGGCAGTCCGCCAGCCAGCCAACACGTCGGGGGGCTGGTCTGGCCGGCCGCCTGCTCCTAGCCCAGTCGCTGGTCCTGGTAGCGAGCTCGCTCACCGCATGGCTGATTGCCGCCAACGTCGGTCCCTCTTTGTTCCACGAGCACCTCACCAGAGCCAACGTCGGTGCGACAGCTGCCCAGATCCTTCACACCGAGAGGGCCTACCAGTCGGCGAACGCCATCTCGCTGTCCCTGGCGCTGCTGGCGGCGCTGGTGGCCGCGTTGGGAGTAAGCGTGTACCAGACCAGGCGGATCGGAAGGTCGGTGGCAACCATCGCCGCGGCGGCAAGCGACGTTGCCGGTGGCCACTACGACATCAGAGTCCCCGGGCCGGGGCTCGGCCCCGAGTTCGACGCGCTCGCCGCAGCGTTCAACCAGATGGCCGGCCGACTGGGCTCGGTCGAACGGACCCGCCGCAGACTGCTGGCCGACCTCGGCCATGAGATGCGCACCCCGGTAGCCACCCTGGAGGCCTATCTCGAGGCGCTGGAGGACGGCGTCGCGACGTTGGACGCCGGGACAGCCCAGCTCCTGCGCTCCCAGACCAGGCGCCTGGCCCGGTTGTCCGAGGACATCAGCACCGTCTCCCGCGCCGAGGAGGGACAGGTTCGGCTGGACATGCACGCGGCGCAACCAGAGCTGGTGGTCGCGGCCGCAGCCAACGCGGCAGCCGAAGCCTACGAGGCGAAGGGTGTTCGACTGGTCTCGGACGTCGCGGCGGGGCTGGCAGAGCTGTCAATAGATCAGGAACGGATCGGACAGGTCTTGGGCAACCTGCTGGACAACGCCTTGCGTCACACCCCCGCCGGCGGGACGGTCACGATCTCCGCCGCGGTATCCCGAACCGGCGGGGTGGCGCTTTCGGTCGCAGACACCGGTGACGGCATCCCGGCCGAGCATCTGCCGCACGTCTTCGAGCGCTTCTACCGGGTCGACACCGCCCGGGATCGCACGCACGGAGGCTCCGGCATCGGCCTTGCCATTGCCAAGGCCCTGGTCGAGGCCCACGGCGGGGAGCTCAGCGTAACCAGCCCCGGGACCGGGAAGGGATCAACCTTTCTGATTCTCCTGCCTCCCGGATGAGCAACCATTCGCCTCGAGCTGGGAGTGGCGATGACTGTTCGAGGACGTCATCAGCGCCAGCGACCTCATCCACAGGACCGAGGGCGCCCAGTTCATCTTCATCTAGTCCCGCGCATCCGTCCGCTGGTGCCGTGGCCGGGTGAATTGCCGCCCCGCCGCCGACTGCTCTTGGTGAGTTCGTGGACTCCCCGTGACCTAAATGTGACATTCAGATGGTTCGTGTGTAGCGTGGCTGGACTTCATCCATCCGGATGAGGTCCTTGATGCGGTTCGCCTAGTCCTGTCACCGCAATCGAGACTTTCAATTTCCGCTT
>JBDTMW010000261.1:0-3628 GCA_039934065.1 Actinomycetota bacterium
AAGAGCATGGGATGTGGCGCTCAGCCGCCTCTCGCACGGTCAAGAGCGGGCTGGCTCTCGCCGGAGTCCCGGCGGCCGAGGATGTCAGCGCATTCCGGGCGTTCTGGACCGCCCAGCGCGAGGGATTCACGCACAGCGAGGATCCCTACGTCTCCCTTGACGTGATGCTCTCGTGGACCACCACCTCGATCGCCCGCGTCGTCGTGCAGATGGACCAGCGGCTGGTCGGAACGTCCGCATATGGCTTCCGCACACTCGTCCGCCACGCGATGAACATGATCACCGGATACAGCAATGTCCCGTTGAGGGTTGTGGCATGGCTCGGCGGTATCTGCGCTTTGATCGGCGCGGTTTTGGGCGCCGTCGTCATCTGGAAGTACGCGGCGGGCGACACGACTGTCGCCGGTTTCACCACTGTCGCGGCCATGGTCGCGGTCTTCTCGGGCGCGCAGATGCTGTCCCTCGGAATCATCGGGGAGTACATCGGCCGTCTGCACACGCGCAGTACCGGGAAGCCGACCTTCCTCGTGAAAACGGATTCCGACAGCACGGACCATCGAGACGTGTACCCACAGGTCCCGGAGTGAGGAGTGCGGTGACGTGCGGCGAGAGGGTGCGGCGAGGCCCGCGATCCATGATCGTTTCCGCTAGCCTCGCGGCATGCGCAACCTGAGCCGCGGACCAAACCCGTGAGCCGCTGGCTGGTCGTCGGCTGCGACGGGATGCTCGGGCAGGATCTGGTCTCGGTACTGGGCACTTCGCCAGGCGCGAGCGAGGTCACGGCAGTCGACAAGGACGTGCTGGACATCACCGATCCTGATGCCTGCCTCGCGGCGGTCGCAGGTCACGACATCGTGGTCAACGCTGCTGCGTGGACCGCGGTCGATGACGCGGAAACCCATGAAGCCCAGGCGTTCTCGGTCAATGCGGTGGGGGCGGCGAACCTTGCCCGCGCTTGTTCGGTCGCCCGAGCACGGATGGTGCAGGTGTCCACCGACTACGTGTTCGCCGGAGACGCCACGCGCCCCTATGCGGAGGGCGCGCCGCTCGCGCCGCGGTCGGCATACGGCCGGACCAAAGCAGCAGGTGAGTGGGCGGTGCGGGCGTACCTGCCCTCGGCCTCGTGGGTGGTGCGCACTGCCTGGCTTTATGGCGCCCACGGGCCGAACTTCGTCAAGACCATGTCGCGGTTGGCGTCGGAGCAGGACACAGTGTCCGTGGTCGAGGACCAGCGCGGGCAGCCGACGTGGACAGTGGACCTGGCATCCGCGATCGTGCGACTGGTCGAGGCCGAGGCGCCGTTCGGCACGTACCACGGGACTTCATCGGGTGAGGCGACGTGGTTCTCATTCGCCCAGGCGATCTTTGCCGCGCAGGGCCTTGACCCCGCGCGGGTGCTTCCGACGACCACGGACGCCTTCCCGCGTCCGGCCCGACGTCCGGCATACAGCGTCCTCGGGCATGAGGCATGGTCCCGTGCCGGGCTACCCACGCTGCGGGACTGGCAGGCATCGCTGACCGACGCGCTGCCCAGCATGATCTCCACCTTCTGACTATTGTGGAGGGCATGCTTGCCGCCCATGCCGTCAGTCAGTCGTCCTCTGATCCGTTGTCAGGGTTGGTGATTGGCCAGCGTCCTGAGCCTGTCGCCCGGCCCGGCTGGTCCGTGGTCAAGTTGCGGGCCGCAGGCCTGAACCACCACGACGTCTGGTCCTTGCAGGGTGTTGGTCTACCCGCAGACCGGTTGCCGATGATCCTGGGCTGTGACGGTGCAGGAGTCGACGAGGCCGGCAACGAGGTCATCATCCATGCCGTGGTTCCCTCGGACGGGTGGACCGGCGACGAGACCCTCGACCCTGCGCGCACCCTGCTCTCCGAGTTGCATGACGGAACGCTGGCCGAGTACGTCGCAGTTCCTTCGCGCAACCTGGTCCCCAAGCCCGCAGGTCTGTCTTTCGAGCAGGCGGCCTGTCTGTCCACGGCATGGTTGACGGCATATCGGATGTTGTTCGTCAACGCAGGGATCACCCCCGGGGCGACCATTCTGGTGCAGGGTTCCGGCGGTGGTGTGTCGACGGCCTTGATCCAGCTGGGCTCTGCGGCGGGCTACCGGGTCTGGAGCACATCCCGCGACGAGGGCAAAAGAGCCAGAGCCCTCGAAATCGGTGCTGACAAAGCGTTTGCGTCGGGTGAACGCCTGCCGGAGCGGGTCGATGCCGTCTTGGAGACCGTCGGCGCGGCGACCTGGTCGCACTCCATCAACTCGCTCAAGCCAGGCGGCACAGTCGTGATCTCAGGCGCGACGTCCGGTGACGCGCCGGCCAAGGCTGAGCTGACCAAGATCTTCTTCAAGCAGCTTCGCGTTGTCGGGTCCACGATGGGAACTCGGGCGGAACTAGAGCGCTTGGCGAGCTTCATTGTCAACCAACGGATTTCGCCGGTTGTCGACTCGACGTTTGCCTTGGCCGACGCACGTCAGGGTTTCGAGAAGATGGCCTCCGGGGATGTCTTCGGCAAGGTCGTCTTCACCCTCTGACCTCGCCGCACCTCAGATCAGCCGCGGGCTGTAGGGCACTTTGCGCAGCTGGTCGTGCCTGATCTGGGTCAGGTCGGGTCGGGACGACTGCTCGAACAAGGTCCAGTCTTGCCTAAGGGTTGCGGAGAACATCTCGGATCTTTCTTGCTGCTTCCGAGAGGATGTCCAGAACCTCTTGGCGCGCGCTCTCGTCAGAGCTGATGCGGCGTGCCGCATCCCGCGCGTCATAGCGGAACGCGTTGATCGCGGCCTCGATGTCGCGCGCTGTGGTTGACCCACCTCGACTACCGGCTGCATGAGGCCACTGCTGTTCGTATGATCGCCCTGCCGGCGTCGCTGTCGCGCGCGCCTCCTTGGCCGCAGCCTTGAGCTCCTCGCGAAGGTTCGCGGCGCTGCCGTGAACTCGCAAGCGCACCTCCTGGGCGAGCTCTCGCACCGAGTGGTCCAGGTCCTGCTGAAGGTCGGCGAGGTCGAACTCCCTTGCGGCGACCTCACTTCGGCCGGCATCGGTGATCCGGTAGGTCGCCTTGCGGCCGTCCTCGGTGCGCTCCACCAGACCTTCCTCCTCCAGCTTGGCCAGCCGCGGATACACGGTCCCGGCGCTGGGGGAGTAGAGCCCGTTGAACCGCTCCTCGAGCGACTGGATGATCTCGTAACCGTGGCGAGGGCCCTCGTTGAGCAGGGCAAGCAGGTACAGGCGCATCTGGCCGTGGGCGAAGACAGCCATGATCAGCCGGCGTTCTCGGTGTCGGGCACCGTGTCCTGGACGTCTGGCGCCTTGTCCTGGATCTCGGGCGTGGCGTCCTGGACGTCGGGTCGGGAGTCCTGGACGTCGGTCGCGCGGAGAACGACGACGTTGCCGGACACCGAGTTCGCTTTGATGACAAGGGATTTGTCCCCATCGCTCATCTGGCCGCCTCGTTGAAACGGAGCATCCCCGTTCATCGACTGTCCGTCAATGACGACGTGCCCAGATGCCGTATGCGCGGCCACGTCGTACCCACCACCCCGAGGGATGCGGACGGTGACGTCACCGGATACGGAGTTGGACTGGATCTGGGCCCCGCCGTCGGTCAGGTCGAGGGTGATGTC
>JBDTMW010000262.1:0-3627 GCA_039934065.1 Actinomycetota bacterium
CGGTGGGTGGTCGAGTTGACCTCAATCAGGTGGACGGGGCCGTGGGTCGCACTGACCAGCCGGTACCGGAGACCACCGATGACGAGACGACCGACAAAGTCATCGAGTCGTTCGAGGTCGGCATCCACCTGTCGATCCTGTTGTGCCGCCCCGAATCCGACCCGGAATCGGGTGGGGCCGACTTGAGCGACGGTGACCCTGTGCGAGGTGCCGCGAAGCTTCAGGTCGATGGAACGCCCCACCTCGTGTCGTGCCTGAGGCCGGCCACCGTGCGCGGTTGAAAGGAAGTGCAGTCGCTCGGCACCCTTCTGCTCCTCGTATGCCTCAATGGCAGCGGCTACCAACGCGACTCCGGAATATTTGTCGGGTTGGAGCCTGCCCTGGCTGCGGACTCGGTCGATCCATCCGGTGTCGGCGCTGCCGTCGATGATCTCGGGCTGGTCAAGCAGGTCGATCAGGAAGCTCTTGTTGGTCATCCCGCCCTCGATGACCACGACGGTGTCAGCCAGGGCACGGCTCAGCCGGGCACGAGCCTCTTCACGGGTCCGCCCATGGGCGATCACTTTCGCGATCATGGAGTCGAAGTCCGCAGGGATCAGATCGCCCTGGCTCACCCCCGTGTCGACCCTGATGCCCGGCCCGGAGGGCAGGTTCAGCAGCGCGATGCGGCCAGGCGAGGGCGCGAAGTCACGGTCCGGATCCTCCGCGTTCAGCCGCGCTTCAATGGCATGCCCGTACTCGGTGGGGCGTTCGCCCTCGAGGCGGCCGCCCGAGGCCACCAGCAGCTGCGCCTTGACCAGGTCGAAGCCTGTCGTCAGCTCGGTGACTGAGTGCTCGACCTGCAGACGGGTGTTCACCTCAAGGAAGGCAAAGGTCCGCTCCCCGGGGTGATAGAGGAACTCGACGGTGGCTGCTCCGCAGTAGTCGACCGCGAGGACGAGTCGCTCAGCCGACGTCTTGAGGACAGTCGCCTGCTCGGAGTCCAGCACCGGCGAGGCGGACTCCTCGATGACCTTCTGGTTGCGTCGCTGCACCGAGCAGTCACGCACGCCGAGCGCCCATGCGGTGCCGTGGCCGTCGGCGATGACCTGCACCTCGACGTGCCGTGCGCCGGTGACCAGCCGTTCGAGAAACACGACGCCACTTCCGAAGGCACGGGTCGCCTCATCGCGAGTGCGTTCGAACGCATCGGTCAGCTCGTCGTCGGAGGTGACCATGCGTATGCCGCGCCCGCCGCCACCGGCGGTGGCCTTGAGCATCAACGGGTAGCCGATCTGCCGCGCAGCCACGCGCGCTGCCTCCACGTCGTCGACTGCGCCGCCACTCCACGGCGCGACCGGCACTCCCACCTGCTCTGCCAGGAGCTTCGAGCCGATCTTGTCGCCGAGGCGGCGCATGGCGCCGGGACCCGGGCCGATGAACGTCACGCCGATCCGCTCGCACAGCTCGGCGAAGTTCGGGTCCTCAGCGACGAAGCCCCAGCCGACCCAGGCGGCGTCCGAGCCCGTCTGCGTCAACGCACGTTCCAGAACGGCAAGGTCAAGGTACGGGCGATCCACGGCAGCACCGAGGGCGTATGCCGAGTCTGCCTCCCGGACGAACATCGCCGACCGCTCGCCGTCGGTGTGCAGGGCGACGGTCTCGATCTGGGCCCCGCCCTGAGCATTGAGCTCGCGCACGGCGTGGATCAGCCGCATCGCGGCCTCTCCGCGGTTGACGATTGCGATCCGGCGGATCATGTGGGTTGGCTCCCTCACTTCGGCGGACTCCTGACACGTGAGATCAGGGCACTTGAGATCAACAGACTAAGGTCACCGCTGGGCTATCCAAGATCGCCACCGCCGACGTTGTCGCCGCGCGGATGGGCAGAGCACTCGAAGCCGGTGCCTTACATCTGGGTGAAGGCAGCCTCGGCTGGGTCAGCGCCGGTCCGTGCGCCGGACTCCAGCGCGCTGATGGCGTCCATCTCGACCGGGCTGAGAGTGATGTCGGCCGCGGCGAGGTTTTCACGGATGCGGTGCGGGTGAGTGGACTTGGGAATCACGATATTGCCGACGCCAAGGTGCCAGGCAAGCACCATCTGTGCCGGGGTCACCCCATGGTTGTCTGCCAGCGCGGTCACTGTGGCTACGTTCAGATCAGCACCCCTGCCCAGTGGGCTGTAGGCCTCCACCGCGATGCCACGAGCGCGGCACTGGGCGGACAGTGCCGTCTGCTGGAAGGTCGGGTGCAGCTCAATCTGGTTGACGGCAGGGACAACCGTCGCGCTAGGCAGAAGGGCGTCCAGATGCTCCGCCAGGAAGTTGGATACACCGATGGCCCGTGCACCGCCGGCGGCAAGAATCCCTTCCAAAACCTGCCAGGCGTCGACGAACAATCCCTGGGACGGGACCGGCCAGTGAATGAGGTACAGGTCAATCACGTCAACGCCGAGCGCTCGCCGGCTGGCCTCGAAGGCCTCCGCCACGGTGGCGTGCTCACCGTTGCGTAGCTTGGTGGTGACGAAGACTTGCTCCCGCGGGATTCCGCACGCTGCGATCGCAGCACCGACACCTGATTCGTTGCCGTATGCCGCCGCCGTGTCGATATGCCGGTAGCCGGCTCCCAACGCGTCCTCCACCACGCGCTGCGTCGCCTCTTCCGGGATCTGGAAGACGCCAAAGCCCAGCCGCGGAACCGTGACCCCGTTGTTCAGGGTCAGGTCAGGAACGACAACCATGCCAACTCCATCTGTTGGAAACAGGACTGGTTCCAGCGTAGGCATCGCCCGTGATCCGGTGGAGGCTGGCACTGTGCTCAACCGACGTACGGGCGTTCTCGCCTGAGCTCGTCACGTGCGATCGAACGGCGGTGGACGGCGTCCGGCCCGTCGGCAATGCGCAGGCTCCGGGCCCAGACATAGAAGTATGCGAGGGGGGTGTCGTCGCTGACCCCCATGCCACCGAATACCTCGATCGCGCGGTCGATCACCGCGATCGCCATCGCCGGCGTGGCGACCTTGATCGCCGCGATCTCGGTGCGCGCGCCCTTCGCGCCGTACTTGTCGATCAGCCATGCCGTCTTGTAGACCATCAGGCGGGCCTGGTCGATGTCGATGCGGGACTGCGCGATCATCTCCTGCACCACTCCCTGCTCGGACAGGTGCTTACCGAAAGCCACCCGGGACTTCGCGCGGTCGACCATCAGGCCAAGGGCGCGTTCGGCCATCCCGATGGCACGCATCGCGTGGTGGATTCGGCCAGGACCCAGCCGGGCCTGGGCGATCATGAACCCGTCCCCCTCGGCTGCCAGCATGTTCGACGCCGGCACCCGGACGTTCCTGAACACGATCTCGCAGTGCCCGTGCTGGTCCTGGTACCCGAAGACCGGCAGGTTCCGCTCGATGTCCAGCCCCGGAGCATCGCGGGGCACCAGGATCATCGACTGTTGCCGATGCGCCTCGGCCGTCGGATCGGTCTTGCCCATCACGACGAACACCTGGCACCGCTCGTCGGCAGCCCCGCTGATCCACCACTTGCGGCCGTTGATCACATAGTCGTCGCCGTCACGGACCATCAGGGTGGTGATGTTCGTGGCATCCGAGGACGCCACGTCCGGCTCGGTCATCGCGAACGCCGACCGGATCTC
>JBDTMW010000263.1:0-3562 GCA_039934065.1 Actinomycetota bacterium
GTGCGGAAGTCCACGCCCACGACATCGGCGCCGGCGGCACCCATCGAGGCCAGCAGCTCGCCGGTGACGGTGCCGAAGTGGATCTTCGGCACGTCGAGATCTGCCACGGCCGACAGCGCCACTCGCGAGTGAGGCTGGACGAACGTCTCGTAGTCGTTGCGCGACAGCGCGCCCACCCACGAGTCGAACAGCTGCACGACCGACGCCCCGGCCTGCGCCTGAACCCGAAGGAACGCGCCGGCAATCTGCGCCAGCCGCCCGCACAGCTCGTGCCACAGCTCCGGATCGCCATGCATCATGGCCTTGGTGTGCTCGTGGTTCTTGGACGGCCCACCCTCGATGAGGTACGACGCCAGGGTGAACGGTGCGCCGGCGAAACCGATCAGCGGCGTCGAGCCCAGCTCTGCGAGCACCATCCCGACGGCTTCGGTGATGTACGGGACATGCTCGGGCGTCAGCTCCGGAATACGGTCGAGGTCTGCGTGGGTGCGAAACGGCTGGGCGATCACCGGCCCCACCCCCGCGACGATGTCAAGATCGACGCCAACGGCGGCCAGCGGCACCACGATGTCGCTGAACAAGATCGCCGCGTCGACGCCATGGCGGCGCACCGGCTGCATCGTGATCTCGGCGACCAGGTCAGGCCTGCGACAGGAGTCGAGCATGCCCACGCCTTCGCGAACCTTGCGGTACTCCGGCAGCGAACGGCCCGCCTGGCGCATGAACCATACCGGTGTGTGCGACACGCTCTGACGTCTTGCTGCGCGGACCAGTGCACTGTCACGGGGGCTGATCGGGGAGATGGTCACGTGCAGATCCTCCCATGGACGGAAAGCGGGTCAGACCGCGATCGAGAGCACTCCCACCAAGGTCAGGGCGACGCCGATGCCCTGAACACGGCGAAGCCGCTCGCCCAGCAACAGCCTGGCCCAGAACAGGGTCGCCACGGGGTACAGCGAGCCGAGGACGCTAGCCACGCTGACCATGCCGCGCGATGAGGCGAAGGCGAAGAGGCCGTTGGCGGTGACGTCGCCCAGACCAATGACCGCGAGCACCGGCAGGTCGCGAACGCGGGTGCCACCCACCGAGCGGGCCACCAGCCCGGCCACCAGGAACAGTGCGACAGAGGTCAGCCGCATCCCCCACAAGGTCTCGAGCAGCGCGTAGCGAGCGCCTCGGTCCAGGCTGAACAGTGCTATCCCGAAGAACCCCGCGGCGGCAGCGGCCAGGATCACGGGACGCGGTGGCACTGCACCGGCCAGCTCAGGTCCGGAGGCCAGAGCCGCACCGGTCACCGCCAGGCCCATGCCGACCCATGCGGTGACGCTCGGATGCTCACCGGTGAGCAAGCCCAGCAGCACCGGGACGAGCGCGCCCAGCGATGAGATCGGCGCTACGACGCCCATCGTCCCTGAGGCCAGCGCCGTGTAGAAACAGACCAGACCGGCCGCTCCCGCAGCACCAGCAACCGCCGCCCAGACCGCGCCGTTCCCGCTGAACTCCGGTGCCAGACCCTGGTGTCGCACCAGCAGGATGATGCTCAACGCGACCAGCGCGAAGGCCTGGGTGACGGCCACCACCGCGGTGGGCGCCATGCTCCGCGCCTTGAGCCCTGCGAAGAAGTCCGAGGTGCCCCAGGCGGCGCTCGAGAGCAGGGCTATCAACGACAACATCGCCGTACCGTATCCCGGCGTGCCGAAACCCCGCCCGGCGCCGGTCGACATAGGCTCCAGTGGTGGGCACTCATGGCGTCCCGGGCGAGGACTCAGCCGAATTCACACAGGCCTTACGGGACCTGCGCGTTGCTCGGCTGCGTCCCGAGGTGCGCCTCACCGAGGTCCCGGCCCCCAGCCGGATCGCCCCCTACGCCGTCGCCATGACCGCCGAGGTCGTCACCGCCGAGCTACCCGACGAGGGCGACGAGCTCGCCTCCGGCCGTTTTGTCCTCCTGCACGACCCATCCGCACCTGAGCCGTGGGACGGGGTATGGCGTGTCGTCACCTTCGCGCGGGCCGAGCTCGAGCCAGAGCTGGCCATCGACCCGGCGCTCGGCGGGGTCGGCTGGTCATGGCTGCTGGATGCCCTCGCGCAGCATGACGCCCCCTACGTCGCCGAGGGCGGCACAGTGACCCGGGTCGTGTCCGAGAGCTTCGCCGGGCTGGCCGACCGCCCGGCCACAGTGGAGATGGAGATCCGCGCTTCCTGGACCCCGACCGGTCCCGACCTCGGTGTCCACCTGCAGGCCTGGGCTGACCTGCTGTGCATGATCGCAGGCCTGCCACCGCTGCCTGACGGCGTCGTGGCGCTTCCGGGACGACGCCGCTGAACAGCGGCAGGTGCTCCCGGCCGACGCACTGGACATACGGGTCAAATAGGTTGACCTCGTGACCACCGGATCCAGCGTGTCCCCTGAGCCATCCGACGAAGACGTCGAGATCGCCCAGATTCTCGTTGCACTGAACATGCCAGCTGGCGGCGTGCCGGATATTGTCGTGGACGAACGAGAGCTCGCGCGCGCGGCCCGGTTCCTTGCTGCCGGCACCGGACCGGTGGCCATCGACGCAGAGCGGGCATCCGGCTACCGATACGGGCAGCGGGCCTATCTCATCCAGCTCCGGCGCGAGGACTCAGGCACCTGGCTGATCGACCCGATCGCCTGCCCGGACCTCTCGCCGATCGCCGATGCCATCTCTGAGATCGAGTGGATCCTGCACGCTGCCAACCAGGACCTGCCGTGCCTGGCCGAGGTGGGCCTGCATCCGACCCGGCTGTTCGACACCGAGCTCGCTGGACGGCTCATCGGTCTGCCGCGGGTCGGGCTGGCCGCGGTCGTCGAGCACTATCTCGGGCTCACCCTGGCCAAGGAGCACTCGGCCGTGGACTGGTCGACCAGGCCGCTGCCGGAGCCATGGCTGCGTTATGCGGCGCTCGACGTCGAGGTTCTGGGCCAGGTCCGCGATCTGATGGCCGATGACCTTGTGGCGCAAGACAAGATGTTATGGGCCGAGCAAGAGTTCGACGCTCTCACCCGGTTCACCGGTCCTCCCGTTCGGGTCGAGCCGTGGCGTCGCACTTCGGGGATGCACAAGGTACGCAACCGGCGCGGTGCGGCCATGGTCCGCGAGCTGTGGCAGGCCAGGGAAGAGATTGCCATCGAGCGCGATGTCTCCCCCGGCCGGATTCTGCCTGACGCTGCGCTGATCGACCTGGCCATCAAGTCTCCCAAGACGACCGACGACATTGCCGATGGTCCGGGCGCGCGGTCCGTACGGCGATACCAGCGACAGCTGCTCGCGGCCCTGGAGCGCGCACGCCACGTACCCGAGTCAGACCTGCCCGCTCTCGCGCGGCACTCCGACGGTCCGCCACCAGCACGCGCATGGCCCGATCGCGATCCGTTGGCGGCCGCCCGGCTGGCTCAGGCCCGCGCAGCCCTGGGAGCGTTCGCCGAGGCCCGCAACACCCCCATCGAGAACGTGCTGTCCCCCGATTCCATCCGGCGGGTTCTGTGGTCTCCCCCGCCCGACCCGACCCTCGAGTCGATCAGCGAAGCGCTGCTCGC
>JBDTMW010000264.1:0-3540 GCA_039934065.1 Actinomycetota bacterium
CCGCGCCGTACATCCCGTTGGCGATGTGCAGGGCCATCGGCATCGTGCTGCAGTGATAGAGCCAAGCCCCAGAGTGGTTCGCGACGAACTGGTAGGTAAGCGACTTCCCAGGGTCGATCGTTCGCATGGGCAGGTCGGGTGCGAGGGAGCCCGCGTGAAAGTCGATGCCGTGTCCCATGCTCGCATCGTTCACGAAGGTGATGGTGAAGACGTCTCCGATCTTGCCGTGCAGAGTGGGCCCGGGCGCGGTCCCGTTGAAGGTCCATCTGGTCTGACGGACGCCGGGAGCGACCTCGACCACCGTGTCGCGCACCGTCATGGTCAGCCGGTGCTCCGTCGCGCCGGACGCTGGCTGCAGCGTTGGGTCGTACGGCTTCCAGCCCGGCCCCGGGGAGGCGTGAAAGTCGATAACGGGTGCAGACCCGGCAGGGGTCCCGCCTTTCGACATGGTCCCCATGTCGTTGCCTGGCGCCTGAGCCTTCGGGACGTCGGTCGCCGTCTGGCCGGCCCCGGTCACGATGATGCGCAGGGTCATCCCCGCGGCCTTGTGCCCGGCGACACTGCACCAGCCGGCGATCTCTGTGTTGACGGCTCCGACTGTGACGGTCGCGGTCTGACCACCCGTGAGCAGCGGTGTGTGTTGTCCGCTGGCCAGGACAAGGTCGTGACGCATAGCGTCCGCGTTGGTGACCTTCAGCACCAGTCGGGTTCCCTTGGGCACTTCAATCACCGATGGGGTGATGCGCATCCCGGCAAGTCGAACCGCGACGGTCTGGGTTCCGCCAGCAGTCACGACAGCGCGCGCGTCGACGCCAGAACCTGCGCCACCTCCGGTCAATGCCACCGTGAGGGCGACGAGGAGCATGACCGAGCCAAGGACCAGGCCCCCCATCAGACCGACCCGGTCCTGTACTGGACGTGGGTCCGTCAGCGGGCCGACCCGCTCTTCTGTGCTGGTCATGCCGACCGTCCCCGAGTTCGCGCCTGCGCCACGGCGATCACGGAGGCAGCGAGGAAGCCGATCACGGCCAGTTCGGTACCAACCCCGCCGACGCGCCACCAGAAGTCGGATCCCACCCAGTCTCCGAGGACCACCCGCGCCAGCAGCGACGCGTGCAGCAGCGCGACATGCGCGTAGAACCACGGGCGGAACGGGAGCCGGACCCGCAGGACGGCCGGCACGATGACGGGCGCGTGCCCAAAGATCATCGACATCACGAAGCCGAGGAACACCGTGTGCAGGGCCGCGTCGTAGATCGCGGCGCTGGCGCCGAGGCTACCTGCGAGCAACCAGATCACCCCGCTGAGGAACAGCCAGACGTACCCCGCGAGCAGGCAGACCGCCATGAAACGGGTGACGCCGGGGATCTTGACCGTGCGGCGTGCGACGTCGTGCACGAACCCCCACACAGCCAGAGCGATCATGCCGGCCCCGGCCAGGCGGACGCCGGTCGTGCCAGTGGTGGCAGCAGTAGTAGAGAGCACGAGCCCAGCACCGAAGGTGACCGCCCCGGCCAGGAACTGGCGAACCGAGCTTCGCGTCAGAAAGGCGACCCGGGCCAGTTCAAGGCGTTCGCCGATGATCGTCAGGACCAGGAACCCGGCGATCCAGGGCACCAGCCGGGGCAGCGGCCAACCGGTCAGCCACAACAGAGTTGCCACGTACCAGCTCACGGCGCCGGCGGCCATCACCTTCAGGTGCAACGCAGGCTGGATGCGGTGCACCACGACGTATACGACCACGAGCACGACCGACGCCGCGCACAGCAGCAGGCGCCCCACCAGGGGAGGCAGGCTCAACAGGACGGCGACCCCGCCCGCAGCGGCGAGGGCGGGTGCCGCGAAAGCCCACGTCCGGCCAAGCGCGACCGCCCGTTCGAGCGAGATGACGGTCCCCAGGAACCCGAGCGACATCAGGATCCCGTGCTCCTCCGCGGTTGTCGCGAGCAAGGTGGGCACCGGCAGTCCCAGCAGGAGGAGCCCGCCCCACAGTCCCGCAAGCAGGCAGACGAGGGCGGCGATGAGCAACGGCAGGCGGCTACGCGGGATCGTCCGCGCCGTACGCCCACCGGCGGGCGCGGCTGAGCTGACCGAGCCTGTCGACGTCACCATCCGAACGCCTGCTTCGTCTCGTCTGCCGACGCGCGAGGGCTATCGATCACGGCGGACGCGAGGTGCACCAGGCACAGGTCAGGTTGCACGAAGGGCTCGAGTCGGACGTTGGTGGGTGGGGCCAGCATCTGGTCCAATGCCCCTTGGATGAGGCCCAGGTGTACTGCGCAGACGATGTCTGTGTTCTGGCGCGCCACGTCGTAGAAGGGGCACCGGTGCATCTCGATCGCCGTGGCGGCCTCGAGGTCGGCCCCCAGTCCGCGGGTGTCACCGATTCGCGGGGCGAACCCGACGTCGTCCAGTAGCGTGACGATCCGATCAAGCGCGCTGTCGGAGTCGACCGGTCCGGCGCTCTCACCAACTCGCCGCTCGAGGTGCTGACCCCACCGCCGGCCGGCCCTGGCGGCCACCCCACCGGGCGCCGGGTCGCCGTCGCGGATACCGCTGGCCAGGATCTCGGCGAGCACCTTGTAGGAGTCCGCCGGTTCGGCATCCGGCTGGGCTGTGGCGCGAAAGAGCAGTCGCGGACGTCCGGGGGTCCGCCGTGCCTGGACAGCCCGTTGGACGAGGTCTGCTTCCATGAGCTGGTCCAGGTGCGAGCGCACCGTGTTGGTGTGCAGCCCGATCTGAGCGGCGATGGCCTGTACGTCCATTGGTCCGGGGCTCGCCCGCAGGACCTCGAGGACCGCTACCCGGCTCACGCCGGAGAGCACCCGGTGGCTGCGGGAGTCGATCGGTTCAGGGGATGCGGACATGGTTCTCCCTTGTTCTGTCGGTAAAATCACCCGGAAGTCTTGCGCCCAGCCGAAACTCAGGAGTGCGTCCGTCCCGGCTCGACCGGCCTCCCCGGGTCCCGCTGGCCCGGTGACGCGAAGCGAATGCCCACAAGTACCCGACCCACGACACCTCAGGCCTGCACGCGCGGGTCGAGCATTGTGAGCTGAAGCCATGAGGGTTCGACCGCCTCGACGGCGTGGGGTAGCCGGGCTGCGAGGTGGACCAGCCCGCCCGGCCGCAGGTCGACGGTGCGGCCGTCGGCGGTGATGCGCAGATGTCCATCGAGTACCTGGAGCAGCGCGGGTACGGCGGCGGTGTGCTCGGTCAGGACCTGGCCTGCGTCGAACGAGAACAGCACGATCCGTGCGCCCTCGGCCTGCAGGACCGTACGGGACACAGTCGCCTCGGACTGGATGTCGACAAGGCTCGCGACGTCGGACAGGTCGTGCATCCCAGCTTGTACGACGGCCTCGGACGGAGTGGTCTCGGTCATGACGTTGCCTCATTCGATGGGAGGTGGGCTATCAGGGAGACCGCGATGATGCAACGACGGTGCTCCGCAGGGATCGGCGAGCGGACGGGTCGGTTCGTGGTCACGATTGTAGTTTTCACTGAAAGTGTAGTAAAAACAAATCAAGGCTCGACAGCCCA
>JBDTMW010000265.1:0-3536 GCA_039934065.1 Actinomycetota bacterium
CCCACCCCTGAGCCAAAGTGCCGTCCCCCCAACCACCACAACCTGGGCTCCCCGATGTACGAGCTCGACCGCCAAGGAGGTGCTGCGATCGGCCACCAAGGAGGCCCATGACCGGCTCAAAATCTGGTCGCCACTCACCCTGAACACCCTAGGTCCTCCCACCGGAGGTGCGGGATCTCGAAACGAGCGACATGTCATCTGTGACAGCGGACACGAGAAACTGCCCGGTGGCGGACATGAAAAGCGCCCGCTGGCGGTCATGAGATCTGCCCGACACGAACCGTCTGCCTGACCGTGTCGCGCAGTTGAGCATCGTGGGATGAGCGCCCCTCGCCTAACGGCGCTCATCGCCATGTCCGCCAACGCGCGACTTGCGCCGTGACCGGAAGTTCCCTTCTCCTATCGAGCGGTACGTGGAAGGTCTCGCCGCTTCAGCCGTTCGTTCAGTTCCCAAAGGGCCGTCCCGTTGCTCTGATACGCGAGGCGCGCGATTGCGCCGTCGTAGTCGAGCCATTCGATCTTGGTGTGCTCGTCTGAGATCTCAAGTTCGAGGTCGGTCGCATCAGCGGCGAAAGCGAACTGCGGAACGACGTAAAGATCGGCCGGCCAGGCTTCGCGGCCCTGGAAATGGATCACGGGGACTGAGTCCAACGATTGCAGTTCGTACAGCGGCTATTCCTTCGAGCCCGCAAGCGATCTGACACACAGGTCGCAACCCGCCCCGCGCCCTACAGACGCGTGATTTGACATCGGGCGCCGCGCCTGGTTGGTTAGTTATGCAAGTAGCTAACCAAACAACCCGGAGGCGACCGTGGACGACGAGCGTCCGATCTTCCTGCAGGTCGCCGAGCTGATCGAGAACCAGATCATCGACGGCACCATGCCTGAGGGCGCCCGGGTCCCGTCGATTAACGAGCTCGCGGCGTTCCACCGCATCAACCCGGCCACCGCCCTCAGGGGCGTCACCCGGCTCGTTGACGCCGGTGTGCTGTTCAAGCAGCGCGGGATCGGGATGTTCGTGGCCACTGGCGCCCGCGCCCGTCTCCTGGCTCAGCGCCGCGAGGTGTTCAGTCAGCAGTATGTGCGTCCACTTGTCACCGAGGCCGCGAAGCTCACCATCAGCCCGGTGCAGCTCGCGGACATGATCCAGAAGGAGGCCGGTCGATGACCGCCATCGTCGAGGTCGAGGACCTTACCAAGTTTTTCGGCTCGTTGGCCGCAGTGAACGACGTCTCGTTCAGCGTCCGCGAGCACGCCATCACCGGCCTGCTGGGCCGCAACGGCGCCGGCAAGACCACGCTCCTGCAGCTGATCACCGGGCAGGAGTTCATCACCTCCGGTCAGATCCGCCTGTTCGGGCAGTCCCCGCTGGAAAACGCCGCCGTGCTGAGCCGAACCTGCTTCATCAAGGAGTCCCAGACCTACCCCGACAGCTTCAAGGGCGAGCACGTCCTGCGCGTCGCGTCCTGGGTCTTCCCGCACTGGGACGAAGCCCTGGCGCGCGAGCTGGTCGCAGAGTTCCGGGTGCCGCTGGACCGGCGGATGAAGAAGATGTCCCGCGGCCAGGCCTCCGCGGTCGGCGTCGTGGTGGGCCTGGCCTCACGCGCAGAGCTGACGATCTTCGACGAGCCCTACGCGGGTCTTGACGCTGTGGCCCGGCAGGCCTTCTACGACCATCTACTCGCCGACTACGCCGAGCACCCGCGCACCGTGATCATGTCGACCCACCTGATCGACGAGATCGCGGACCTGCTCGAGCACGTCCTGGTGATCGACGACGGTCAGATGATCATCGACGCCTCCGCCGAGGACCTACGCGGCTCCGCGACAACGGTCTCCGGCAAGCAGGCCGACGTCGAGGCCTTCGCGCGGGGACGCGAGGTGCTGGACACCGGCACCCTCGGCGGATTCGCCTCGTTCACCGTTACGGGCCTGACCCCGGCCGAGAAGGCGGCCGCCGCCGCTGCCGGGCTCGACGTCGGCCCCGTCTCCCTTCAACAGCTCGTCATCGGCCGCACCCGCGGCACCGTCCGACAGGAGGTCACGTCATGACCGTCATTACTCAAGGGCTCCCGCCGGCCCCACCGCTGGGCCGCCGCGTCTGGAACGCCGTGCGGCTGCATGTGGCTAACCCGTGGCCCACGATGATCATGCCGTGGCTCATCTTCGCCGCGATCTTCGGCCTCAACCTCGCGATCTGGTACGTGATCACCGTGGCAGCGGGCGGCACGCAGAACCTGGACGCCGACGCGTTCGACTACAACGGTGGCGTCACGTGGGTGCTCTTCTTCCTCACGGTGATGGCCGTGCAGGCCATGAGCCTGACGTTCCGGTTCGCGCTGGGCGTCGGAATGACCCGGCGCGACTACTACCTCGGTACGGTCGCCTACCTGGCGATCCTCGCGTCGATGTACGCCGCAGGCATAACCTTGTTTGCCCAGGTCGAGCGGCTCACGAACGGCTGGGGTTTGGGCGGGCGGTTCTTCGCGCCGTGGTTCCTGGCCGATCTGCCGGCCTGGCAGCTGTGGTACCTCAACGCGGTGGCCGGCCTGCTGCTCGCCATGCTGGGTGTGGCCACCGGGGCGATGTGGGTGCGCTGGAAGGCGACCGGGCTCTACCTGTTCATCGGCGTGCTCGCGCTGCTGATCCTCGCCGTGGTGTGGCTCGTGACGGTCACGCACTCCTGGGGGAGCCTGAGGGGCTACCTGGGGAGCCATTCGCCGGTGGTCGTGGCCACCTGGACCCTGCCCGTCACGGCGCTGTGCTGCCTGTGCGGCTACCTGGTGCTCCGCCGCGCGACGCCGCGGGCCTGATTCGGACTCTCCCGGCGCTGACGCGTCAGGAATGAGCGCCCGGAGTGCGGCTAGATGCGGGCGAGGGTAGCCGCTCTCAACATGGCAAGTCACACGCTCCAAGGGCCACGTTGCCGCGGGCTGTGGGCATCCGCGGGCTCGCTCCCCGTACCCGCAGCACCGGGCAGGAGCGAGAAGGCGCCAGCGATCGGCACAATGGAGGAAAACAGACGCGCTCTTCCATGAGCCGCTTCACCCGATCCAGGTCTACCTCGACCATCACGACGCCGCAGTCGAACTCGTCGTCGGTCAGGTCGATCTGGCAGATCGTGAAGTCGATCTCCGAGCCCTCCAGATGAGCGAGAACCCGCACGGAGTTAGTCACGGTGGTCCCAGACGGCAGCCTGACGTCATGGTCCATGACTCCCTACTGGTTCCGCGGCACGAACCTTACGGTGACCTTGCCCATTGGCGAATCAACCAGCGCTACGTCGCTCTTGCGAATGACTTCGGTCTTCACTAGGCCCGCAGCCCGTTTGGGCAGGTTTTCGGGGTTGGCTTCTAACTCATAGACCAGCTCAGGCGCGACCGAAATGGCGCCGCTGACGTGGCGGCTCGTCATACCGACAACCTGCCAACAACCACAGACGGAGCATCCACTCATCGCCAGGTCCGGCTGGATTATCACGTGCATAACAACCAGATCCGGTAAACACGCCAGAGGTCCTCGCCCGTCTAGCGGCG
>JBDTMW010000266.1:0-3516 GCA_039934065.1 Actinomycetota bacterium
CCGGTCTTGAAGTTGATCTTGCGCTTGCGGAAGGACCGCTCGAGCTGCTTGGAGATTGCCTCGTCCTCAGCCGCCACCAGGCGGGGGAGGGCCTCGATGATGGTGACCTCGGAGCCGAAGGACTTGAACACGGAGGCGAACTCGACGCCAATGACACCGCCACCCAGAACGACCACGCGAGGTGGGACGAAGTCGAGGAAGAGTGCCTGCTCGCTGGTCATGATCCGGCCGGTGATGTCCAGGCCGGGGAGGGACTTGGCGTAGGAGCCGGTGGCGAGGAGAACGTTCTTGCCGGTCAGCTGGCGGCCGCCAACCTCGACGACGTTCTTGGCGACCAGACGGCCTTCGCCCTCGACGTACTCGATGCTCTTGGACTTCACCAAGCCCTGCAGTCCCTTGTAGAGACGTCCCACAACGCCGTCCTTATAGGCATTGACGCCGTTCATGTCGACCGACTCGAAGGTGGTCTTGACGCCGAACTGCTCGCCCTCGCGGGCGCTGTCGGCGACCTCTGCCGCGTGCAGCAGCGCTTTGGTCGGGATACAGCCCAGATGGAGGCAGGTGCCTCCGAGCTTGCCCTTCTCGACCAGGGCCACGGACAGGCCCAGCTCGGCAGCGCGGAGAGCACAGGCGTAGCCGCCGCTGCCTCCACCCAGGATGACGATGTCGAACGTGTTCTCGGCGGTAGCCGACATTGCGGACGCTCCCTTGCGTGTGCGCATCTGACCGGACGTCGCCCTGGTTCGAGCGGCACGCGCACGTGTCGATCACCCTCGGGCGTTCGTAAGCATCTTGTCATTGTTCTGGGGCAACGTCGCAAGACAGCACAATCGGTGGGACGGCTCCGATGCAGCCTGTTCAACGCGGAAGTGCGCACCGTGACGGGATACTGGTCGGTAGAGTCGCCGCATGACGTGGTTGGCCGGGCCCGCACTTGGAGTGGACGGATGAGCTGGTGGGGAAGGCGGCGTCGCCGTGGCGAGCCACCGCCGAAGGGTCGGATGGACGGCCCGGGAATGACCGTGGACAGCAGCGCGGTGCGAGATCACCTCAAGGCTTTCGTCGCCAGCCGACGCGGAGTGGAGGCGTTCGTTGAGCCGCCGACCAACGTCACAGCGACGACCGTGGTGCTGATCGCGCATGATGGCGAGTGGACCCGGCGAGCGGTTGGCTCGCGTGATGAGGCGTTCGAGCTGCCGAGGGCACTGGGCATACCGGTCTACGACGTCAACCAGACGGGATACCCGTCGCGGATGCGCGAGTGGAACTCACGGCAGCGCAAGGCTCCTGGTCAATAAGACGGTGGTACGGCCTGCCCTCCCGTGGCAAGGTTGGACGTACGGCAACGAAGGAGAGCACCTCATGACCACCGAAGCAGACAAGCCCGGAAGTGACCAGCCGACCGCGGAGACGCCGGCCGAAGCCGTGAAGCGCAAGTTCCGCGAGGCGCTCGACAGGAAACATGCCCATGGCGGGCGCGACGTCTCGGATGACGGTGAGCACGCGAAGATTCACGATGCCCACGGCCCTGCCAAGGCGCAGCAGATGTTCCGGCGCAAGAGCGGCGGCTGAACGTACGCACAAAAAGGGGGCCAGCCACGTCGGACGTGGCTGGCTCCCTTGTTGATGCCTCGGCTGTATGCCGAGTGGTCAGGCCTGTGACTCGGCGATCCCTACGAGGGTGCGAACGCCGAAACCGGTGCCCTGAGCGGGCGTGTAGCCCCACGGGGTCTTGTCGTTGAATGCGGGTCCGGCGATGTCGAGGTGGGCCCACGGAATCGGCTCACCGGACTTGTCGTTGCCGATGAACTCCGACAGGAACCAGCCAGCGAAGATCACTCCCACAGGGCCGGACTGCAGCAGATCGGCAACGGGGGACTCCAGCGTCGGGCGGATGTCCTCGAGCATCGGGAAGGGCCAGAAGGGCTCGCCGACCGTGTCCGCGATGTCCTTGACCCCGGCACGCAGCTCGTCGTCGTTGCTCATAAAGGCTGCGGTTCGGTTACCCAGCGCCATCACCGCGGCTCCGGTCAGGGTCGCGACGTCGATGATCATGTCTGGCTTCTTCTCCGAAGCGAGAGCCAATCCGTCAGCCAGGACCATACGGCCTTCGGCATCGGTGTTGTTGAGCTCGACGGTCTTGCCACCCCGCATCGTGACAACGTCGCCCGGACGGCACGCACCGGTGCCGGGCATGTTCTCGGCGAGGCACAGGTAGGCGCTGATCTCGACCTGCAGACCCAGCTCGGCAATGGCGAAGACGGCGGCGGCGACCGCGGCAGCCCCAGCCATGTCGCACTTCATCGTGGTCATTCCCGCTTTGGGCTTGAGCGTGAGGCCACCGGAGTCGAAGGTGATGCCCTTGCCCACGAAGGCCACGTGTTTGTGCGCCTTGGGCGGGGTGTAGCGCAGGGTGACCAGCCGCGGGCCATGAGCCGAGCCGCCGCCAACGGTCAGGTGGCCGCCGAAGCCTCCGCGGGTCAGGCCGGCTTCGTCGAGCACCGAGACCTTGACGCCAGTGCCGATCGCGCGCTTCTTGATCGTGGCAGCGAACGTCTCGGGATAGAGCTCGTTGGGCGGCTGGTTGACCAGGTCACGGGTGTACGACGTGGCCTCGCCGAGGGCGGTAGCGCGCTTGATCGCGGCGCGCAGGTCCCGGTCCTTTGCCACCGGTGAGGCGACGGTGATCGACTTGACCGCAGCCGAGGTGGGGCCGGCGGCGGCGCTGGTGACCGTGTACGCCCCGAAGATCGCGCCCTCAGCCGCCGCGATAGCCTCCGCGGCACCGGCGCCTGGGGCTGCCACGATGGCCTTGGAATGCCCGGCAAGCTGGCGTGTGGCAGACCCCACAGCATGACGGACTGCCTCGGCATCCAGCGTCCCGCCCTCGCCCGACGCCTTGCCGGCGCCGGACACGACGACCATCGAGGCAGCGACGCCTGGAACCGCGATGAGCTTGGTCACTTCGTCGAATCCGCCCTTGGCCTTGAGCGTCGACAGAGCAGACTCGAGGTATGCGACGGTCTCGTTGCCGAGCCCGTGCCCCGGGGCTAGCGCAGCCCCGTTGTCGGTCTGGACCGAGACGAGGACGAGTGCATCGCCCTTCAGCTCGGATGCGGAGCGGTCGGACACGGTCAGCGTGGTCACAGGATTCCTGTCCTTCGTGGTCGGGGGCTTAGGTGATGAGGATAACGATTGCCGCTACGGCTACCGTGACCTACATGACTCCTGCCTCCCTCAAGACCTCCCCTCTGCACGACCGTCACGTGGCTCTGGGCGCGAAGATGGCGGACTTCGGCGGATGGGAGATGCCGATCGAGTACCCCGGCGGAGGCGTCGTGCGTGAGCACACAGCCGTCCGTGCGCGCGTGGGCATCTTCGACGTCAGCCACCTGGGCAAGGCCAGTGTCAAAGGCCCGGGAGCCGCGGCGTTCATCAACTCCTGCCTCACCAACGACCTGGGCCGCATACACGACGGCAAGGCCCAGTACACCTTGTGCTGCGACGAGACCGGCG
>JBDTMW010000267.1:0-3500 GCA_039934065.1 Actinomycetota bacterium
GGTTACAGACAAATTCACCACCGCAAATTACCCACACGATTTCCTGAAGAGCCTCAATTGATAAGGTAACCTGACCCCTATGCTGCACGCGGGGATCCCCGCTTTCAGCAGCGGATCGCCGAGATGCTGGGCCGTCGCGTGGACATCGCGATCGACGAGGCGTTCGCCATCGGCACCGATGGCAGCACCGGTTTTCGCGCGCAGGTAATTCAACGCAGCGCCGAACGCTACGATGTCGTCGTCGCCGTAGGTTGAGCGCAAGCCGTCGCGCCACGCGGCGATCGCCTGCGGCGCGGTAGCTTCCGGCTCGGCGTTGACGACGGCGACCATGATGCGGCGATTATGCGCGGGGCGGTTGCATCGCCGGTCCGACAAACGCGTATGCTGGGGTAATGGACGAACCATGGATCGCGTGAACAGCCGCCGGCGGCACCTCCTCAAAGGAGGACTTGCTGCGGCCTCATTGTTTCTGCCGCTGCCTTCGGCAAGGGTGTGGGCGCAGTCGGAAGGAGCGGTGAAGCTGCTGCGGGCGCCCAAGGTGGCACTGGTTCTGGGCAATGGCAGCTACAAGGGCATCGGGGGGCTGCGCAATCCGGTGAATGACGCCAACGCGATTGCGGAAGTCCTCAAGGACTTCGGCTTCGACGTGACGATGAAGCTGGATGCCGGCCGCGTCGAAATGGAGTCCGCGATCGACGCCTATGCGCTTGGGCTCAAGCAGCGGAAGGCTGTGGGCCTCTTCTACTATGCGGGCCACGGACTGCAATTGTCGTGGACGAACTTCCTGGTGCCCGTGGACGCCGCGATCCGTAGGGCCGAAGACGTGCAGGCGGGCTGCGTCGACCTGTCTCGCCTGATCAACGGCGTGCGCGAAGCCGCGAACCCGATGAACGTCATCATCCTGGATGCCTGCCGTGAAAATCCGTTCGAACGTGATTTCAGGGTTTCGAACAAGGGTTTAACGCAGATGGACGCACCCAACGACACGCTGCTCGCCTACGCGACGGCCCCCGGCAACACGGCAAGCGATGGCCGCGGGGCGCACGGCCTCTACACGGAAACCCTGCTGAAGGAGCTCCTCACACCAGAGACCCGCATCGAGGATGTATTCAAACGCGTTCGATTGAATGTCCGTCGCACGACCGGCGGAGCGCAAGTACCGTGGGAAAGCACATCGCTGGAGGAGGATTTCTGGTTCATGCCGCCGGGCCATCTGGTCCAGATCGCGGACGCGCGCGTGCGCGAGGAGCGCGAACGCGCGGCGAGCGAACGGAAATTCAACGAGGAGCTCGCGCACTGGGAAAGCATCAAGGACTCGCGGAATGCTGCCGACCTCTATGCGTTCCTGCTCGAGAGCCCGAGCGGCTACATTGCCGAACAGGCGCAGTTTCGCCTCGACCAACTGGAGAAGCCTCGCGTGCAGGTGCAGCCCGGAGCCAATGGCCTCAGGCCGCTCGCCAGCGGGACCAACCGCTACGTGTTGGGCGATGCGTTCACCTACGAACGCAACGATCGCCTCAAGAATGTCACCACCCGTATCGTCAGACGCGTAACGTATGCCGACAACGATCGGGTCGAGTTCAACGGCGGTGGCTTCGTGACTGACCAGATGGGCAGCATTCTGCGCAACGGTTCCGGAACGAAGAATCCGGGCTTTCTCGTGGTGCCTAACGACATTGCCGTTGGAAAGCGCTGGCGCACCGCCTTCACGAATACCAATTCCAGCGGTGTGGAAGCGACGAACTACTGGGATTTTCGGGTCGAGGCCCTGGAGCAGATTCGCGTGCCCGCGGGCGCCTTCCCTGCTTTCAAGGTCGTCGGCAGCGGAGAGTCAAGGGGGCCCAAGGGACAAACGCTGCTGTCGCAATCATACTGGGTCGACCCAACTACGATGCAAAAGATTCGGGGGGAAGAGAAGCACCACTATATGTCGGGTCGAAGGGTAACCAAGACCGCAGACATCTCGGTCGAACTTGTGGGTATGGTGCTGGCACCGCGCTGAAGTCAATGCATGGCCGCGCCGACGCGCGCACGGCGCGGCGTCGACAGCGGCCGGCGGATGCCGGCCCCGATTACACGCTAGTTGGCCGGCACGACGCGGGCGGTCGCACCCGAGCCTTCGACGAAGACCCGCATGCCGGGTGCGAGCGAAGGATTCACCGGCTGCGTGACGGACACGAGGACGCCGAAATAATGGGGTCGGTGTAAGTTATGATGAATAATGGGGTCAGAGTAATTTATCAATTGATAAGGTAACCTGACCCCATTACCTGACCTTACGACGCTGCAGGCGCCGGTGGCAGGCGGAAGACGGCCCCCGTCTATTGTGCTTCGCCCTTGAGCCGCACGGTTTCCTTCTCGTAGGCCTCGATCAGCGGCGCGATCGCCTCCTGGAACTGATTCTGGCGCTTGAGGACCTCGTCGATCATCTTCTCGTACTGCTTCTGTTCCTTGTCCTCGCTGACTTCGAGCCAGAGCACCGCGAGCTTTTCGATGTTGGTCTGCGAATAGTGCGCCATCTCCTTCAGCCTGGACAGCGTATCCTGCAGAGCGTCGAGCGGCGTCTTTGCTTTGCCTTCATCGGCCATGACATATTCCCCGATTGATTGATTCCATGCCGCTGTCGGCGGCGATCCTCGTGCACGCGCCCGGGCGCGCCCGCACGTTTGGATCGAGCGGACAATTGCCGCGCCCGCGGCCATGATGACACACCGCGCGTGGAAATAATGGGGTCAGTGTAAGTTATCAATCCCGCCGCTGTTAAGGGAAAGGAGTGGTCCAGAGCGAACGCTACCTGCTGGCCTGCATGCGCTACATCGAGCTCAACCCGGTGCGGGCGCGGATGGTGGCGCAGCCCGAGGACTATCCTTGGTCGAGCTATCGGCACAACGCCGGCTTCGACGGTGCCGATTGGCTTACACCGCACGACGAGTACCGGTGCCTCGGCGCGCCGAGAAGCGTCCGCGCGCAGGCGTGGCGGGAGTTCGTATCGACGGCATGGGGCGACGACGAGCTCGCCGCCATCCGGAACCACGTCAACCGGAATCGCGTGCTGGGGGATTCGCGCTTCCAGCAGCGGATCGCCGAGATGCTGGGCCGTCGCGTGGATATCGCGCCGCTTGGCCGACCGTGGCCGGCGCGCGCAGACAAAGCAGCTTGACCCGGTTGCCGCCGGCAGCCGCGCTCGGGGCTGTTACAAATTGATAACGTAACCTGACCCCATTAACCCCCCTACCCCGTATGCCCGCGCAGCCTCTCCACATTCGCGATCCTCACCTCGCGCCCGTCGACACCGATGAGCCCCGCATCGGCAAGGTCGTGCAGGATCCGCGAGAAGTGCTCGGGGGTGAGGTTCAAACGCGAGGCGACGATCGCCTTCGACGTCGGCAGCGTCACCGTGTACGACGCGGTCGGGCCGTCGGCGCGCTCGACGTCCTGTCGCAGCAGGTAGCCGATCACGCGTTGCGTGCCGGACTGCATCGAGTAGCTCTCGACGTCGG
>JBDTMW010000268.1:0-3497 GCA_039934065.1 Actinomycetota bacterium
TCCGGGGTGACGCGATGACTGTCTGGGATGACGTCGTCGGTCAGGAGCCAGCCGTTGCCATACTTCAAGGGGCGGTTACGGACCCGGCCGCCATGACTCATGCTTGGCTGCTCACCGGCCCTCCGGGGTCGGGCAGATCCGTTGCGGCCAAAGCGTTTGCGGCTGCACTACAGTGCCCGGACGGCGGATGCGGCAGCTGCCATGAGTGCCGAACGGCGCTCGAGGGCACCCACGCTGATGTCGACGTCATCGCCACCGAGGGCCTCACCCTCAAGGTGGAGCTCACGCGCGATTTGGTCCAGCTGGCCGCGCGACGTCCCTCTGTCGGGCGCTGGCGGGTGATCGTGCTCGAGGATGCCGACCGGCTGCACGAACGAGCCGCCGACGCCTTGCTGAAGGCGCTCGAGGAGCCGGTCGAGCGGACCGTATGGATCTTGTGCGCTCCATCGCTCGAGGACGTCATCATCACGATCCGCTCGCGCTGCCGGAATGTGCGGCTACGCACCCCTCCGGTCGAGGCAGTGGCCGCACTGCTGGTGAGCCGGGACGGTATCGATCCGGGGATGGCCGCGTTCGCTGCCCGCGCCGCACAGTGCCACGTGGGGCTGGCCCGTCGGCTGGCCCGTGACGAAGGCGCCAGGAAGCGGCGTCGTGAGGTCATCGCGCTCGCGGGAAAAATCTGCAGCGTCGGCGATGCGATCGGCGCCGCAGCCGACCTGGCAGGCATCGCCAAGGAAGAGGCGGGTGCTTCGTCGAACGAGCGCGACGGCGCCGAGAAGTCCCGGCTGATGGAGACATTGGGCGCCGACCCCAGTGCGCGAACGCAACCGCCGCAGGTGCGCTCGCAGGTCGCGGCACTGGAGAAGGACCAGAAGACGAGGGCGACCCGCTACGCGCGAGACGTTATCGACCGTTCGCTCACCGATCTGCTCTCGATCTATCGCGACGCCCTCGTGATGCACACCGGCGCATCGATCGGGCTGGTCAACGACGAGATGATTGATCAGGTGCACCATCTGGCAGGTGTACTTACGCCCGAGCGACTCCTGGGTTGCATGGACGCCATCGGCACCGCCCGAGAGCGCATCGATGCCAACGTCCAGCCGCTGCTGGCCCTTGAGGCAATGGCGCTTTCCCTGCAGCTTCCCCGGTGACCGGGGCGAGTCCCGGGCTACCCCGGGTCGCGACAACCCCGGGTCCGACGACCGACCAGCCGACGACCAGGTTCAGGGTTTCGAGATACCGTCGGAACGCTGAGCAGTTCGACGACGGGAGCATCGCGTGAAGGACACGGTGGCCACCAGGGTGGCCGGCCGTCGGCGTCCACAACGCCGGAGCATCTCGCTGACCGGCGCGCTCGCTGGCACACTCACGGTGATGTTGGCCGCCTCTGCCTGCCTCTCGACGCCAAGCCAGCCGAGCCCGGCCTGGACGCCCAGCCCTGCAGAGAAGTCTGCTGCCCAGGCGATCCCCTCAGCCAAGGAGACGCTGGCGAAGTTCTACACGCAGGATCTTTCGTGGTCAGCCTGCGGCCCCGACCAGTGCGCGAGGCTCACGGTGCCGATCGACTACTCCCGGCCCGATGGCGAGACGCTCAAGCTGGCCGTGCTCAAGGCGCCGGCCATGGATCCCGCCCATCGCCTCGGCTCGCTTGTGGTCAACCCCGGCGGCCCCGGAGGGTCAGGCGTCGACTACGCCAGCGCGGCTGATTACATCGTCACCAAGCCGGTCCGGGCGGCATACGACATCGTCGGTTTTGACCCTCGCGGAGTCGGCAGGTCGTCGCCGATCAAGTGCCTCAACGATCGAGAGCTCGACGTCTTCCTCGGGTCCGACCCCACGCCGGACAACTTGAGTGAGGAACAACAGTTTGCGGTCTGGGCCAAGGATTTCGCCGACAAGTGCAAGGCCAACGCGGGCCCTCTGCTCGGCCACGTCTCCACCATCGAGGTGGCCAAGGACATGGACATCCTGCGGGCGGCGTTGGGTGAGACGAAGCTCGACTACCTGGGCAAGTCCTACGGCACCTTCCTCGGCGCCACCTATGCTGATCTGTTTCCCGCCAAGGTGGGCAGGTTCGTCCTCGACGGCGCCATCGACCCGAACCTCACCTCGAGCCAGGTCAACGAGGGGCAGGCGGTCGGCTTCGAGACCGCAACGCGGGCCTACGTCCAGGACTGTGTCAACAACGGCGGCTGCCCGCTGGGCGACTCCATGAGTTCGGGTATGGCGAGGCTGCGCGACTTCCTCATCTCGCTGGACGCCAAGCCGCTTCCGGTGGGTGACCGCTACATCAAGAAGCTCACTGAGGGGTGGGGTTCGCTCGGGGTCGCCGCAGCGATGTACGACCAAGGGCGGTGGAACGCCCTGACCGACGCCTTGCGGGCGGCCTTCGCAGGCCATGCCGATGCCTTGTTGACGCTCGGTGAAGGTTATGCAGAGCGCAACATCAAGGGCAGCTATGACAACAACCTGATGCAGGTCATCTATGCCGTCAACTGCCTGGACCGCTCGGATGCCACGGACCTGGCGCACTACTCATCCCAGGCGCGGTCATTGAGCGCCAAGGCACCCACCTGGGGGAACTTCCTGGCGTGGAGCACACTGCCATGCGGCTACTGGCCGGTGGCTTCCAACAACGCTCCGAAGAAGATCACGGCAGCCGGCAGCGGGCCGATCGTGGTCGTGGGTACCACGCGGGATCCTGCCACACCGTACAAGTGGGCGCAGGGTCTTGCCTCGGAGCTTGCGAACGGACATCTCATCACGTTCAGGGGCGACGGGCACACGGCATACACGCGGTCCAACTCGTGCGTCGACGGAGCGGTCGATGCCTATCTGCTCAAAGGTCGGGTGCCGCCCGCCGGGCTCACCTGCTGACGGCTCTCTTCGCACCGAAGGGCTCACCCACGTGTTGCACGGATCCGCCGGCCCACGAACCGGTTCGGTTCGGAGATCCGCCGGTTCGTCCGTATACTCGCCAAGCGTGTCTGGCCGCTCGGCTGGGCACCTGCCGCCTTAGCTCAGTCGGCTAGAGCGATTCACTCGTAATGAATAGGTCATCGGTTCGATTCCGATAGGCGGCTCCACAGAAAGCGCAGGTCAGCGACCTGCGCTTTCTGCATTCAAGGGTATGACCGGCGCGTCAGTACACATCGAGTACACACGAGCCCCAGCGTCCAGCCGCTCAGCGACCCCATCAAGGTCGTCATCGAAGAGGCCCGAGTACACATCGAGGGTCATCGCAGCCGATGCGTGCCCAAGCATCCTCTGAACCGCTTTCACGTTGGCCCCGGCACTGACCGCAAGCGAAGCCGCCGTATGCCGCAGCTCGTGAGGGGTCAAGCCCTCCAGCCCGGCCGCGGTCGCCGCTGCGTCAAAGACGTCCCGGCGAAAGTTCAGGTTCCGCAGGACCGCGCCCCGGCGGGTGGTGAACACGACGTCGCCTGGCGCCTTCCCAGCCATGACGAGCGCGAGGTCATCGACCAGGAACCGAG
>JBDTMW010000269.1:0-3490 GCA_039934065.1 Actinomycetota bacterium
ACCTGCAGGTCAGCATCTTCGACGGCACGCTGGGCTTCAATGTGGGCAACGCGGCCAAGGCGATCACCCAGGGCGTGGAGCTGGACGGCCGCTGGGCCCTCACCGACGACTGGTCACTCAACGGCTCGCTGGGCTACCTGGACTTCAAGTTCGACGACTTCAAGAACGGCCAGTGCAACCAGGGCCAGCCCGCCAACCAGCCCGGCGGCTTCTGCGACTACACTGGCCAGACGAACCAGTACGTCGCGGACTGGTCGGGCAACGTGGGCGTCAGCTACCAGCACCCGCTCACCGAGAAGCTTGTCTTCAAGTCCACGCTGGATAGCCAGTTCACCACCAGTTACAACCCGTCCCAGAACCTGGATCCCCGGGTGGAGCAGGCCGCCTACGCCATCTGGAACCTGCGGGTGGGGCTGGCCTCGGCGGACGAGAAGTGGGAGGTGGCGCTACTCGGCCGCAACCTGACGGACGAGGCGGTCGTGTCCTATGCCAACGACACGCCACTTGCCTTCAGCCAGTTCGGCACGCCCACCTGGTATGGCTTCATCGAGCGCTCCCGCAGCGTGGCGCTGCAAGCCAGCTACAAGTTCGGGGAGTGACGAACATGCATTCTCTGGCCAAGACGGAAGCACAAAACAACAATCAACACGTCGACCAAGGCTACGGGAGTAACCGGGTGAAGACCGCAACATGGCTACGGGGCGCAACCGCCCTGCTGATTCTCTCGGCTATGACGTCATCGTTCGCGACGAACGTGGCCATAGACACCACGAGCCCGGCCAACGGCATCACGGACCTCTACAGCGCGACCTTCGATGGATCGCTACAGCCCTGCGGTCCCAGTTCGCCGGCTTACTGCACCTTCTTCAATGGCGAGCCGCGGCCCGGGCGCAATATCGTCATCACGCCCAGCCCGACGGGCTATATCTCCGCAGTGCCACTGGGCATCACCCCGACGCCGCCGTCCGGTTCCTACCTGGACCTGACGCTCAACGGTCCGCGCACCCAGGTAACCATCGCGGGCGGCGTGCTCGCCTACCCCTCTATTACCCTGACCATCCTGGGAAGCACCGCAAACGCCACCGTGGTCAATGCCAATGGTGGCGGCGTGGTGTTCGACACCGCGCCCCAGATCGCGACCCTCAATGCCCAGGGCCAGGCGGAATTCCTGGTGAACCTGGCGCCCGCCATCGCCGTGGACTTCAGTCAGTTCTCCGTCGTCGCGTTTCCGCCGATCGGCTCCTGCGCCGGCAACCTGTGCAGCCTGATTCCGATCCTGACGCTCGACATGGTGAAGTACCGTCTGTTCATCGACTACGACCCGACCTTCACCTACTTCACCGCCAGCTTCATTGGCCAGACAGGCAACAACTCGGTCCTGTCGATGGCGATCAACTCCGTGGCCCCGGAAATCGTCGTCACCGACAGCCGCGCGCCGGCGGGCGACCTGCAGGTGCCGTTCGGGAGCATCACGGAGCTGACGACAGCCACCCAGACCGTCACGGTCACGAACAACGGCGGCGCGAACCTGCTCGTCGGCCAGGTCGGCGGCGCCAACCCACTGGCGGCGCCCTTCGCGATCACAAATGACACCTGCTCAAACGCCAGCGTGCTGCCCAGCGCGGCCTGCACCTTCAACGTCACCTTCACGCCCGGCTCGGTGGGGGCCTTCTCGGACAGCCTCGATATCCCGTCCAATGACGCGGACGAAGCGGTCACGACGGTCGCACTGTCCGGCACCGGCTCGGCCGCGCCTGAGCCCACTATCAGCGTCACCGACACCGTCGCGCCGGTTGACGACAACCTGGTGCCCTTCGGCAGCACGGCGGTGGGCAGCCAGCTGGACCAGACGGTTACCGTCACCAATGTCGGCAACGGCGACCTTATCCTGGGCCAGATCGGGGTGGCCAACGGCCTGCTGGCGCCCTACAGCATCACCACCGATACCTGCTCCAGCCAGACCCTGGCGCCGGCGGCCAACTGCACGATCGGCCTGCGCTTCGAGCCCACCGCGGCGGGTGCGACCAGTGACAGCTTCGACATCCCGTCGAATGACGCCACGGACCCCACGGTCACCGTGTCGGTCACCGGTACGGGAACCAGCGCCGCCATACCGAACATCGTCGTCACGGACAACACGCTGCCCGCCGACGACCGGATCGTCCCCTTTGGTAACGTGACGCTGGGTACCACGCGGGATCGGGTCATTACCGTGACCAACGGCGGTGGCGCCGACCTCGTGCTTGGCACTGTCGCCGGCAGCAACCCGCTGGCAGCGCCCTTCAGCGTGGTCAGCAACAACTGCTCCGGGCAGACCCTGGCGCCGGCCGCCAGCTGCGCGGTAGTCGCGCGCTTCTCCCCGGTCGACACGACCACCTCCAGCGACAGCCTGGACATCCCGTCGAACGATCCGGACGAGCCGGCCATTACGATCGCGGTGAACGGCACCGGCATCAATGCGGGTGAAGGCAACCCGGAAGCTCCCAGCCCGGGTGGCGCGAGCACCGGCTTCATGGCCATCGACCCGGCGACGCTGCTGCTCCTCGGCGCGGCGGGTGTCTTCAGCTGGAGACGGCGGCGGCCCAAGTCCAGGTGACGGGGTCCAGGTGACGGGGCTGAATGACGACTGCTAGATGACGTCACTGGCGACCTTTGACCCGCCCCGGGTATACACCGGGGCGGTGGAAGACTGGCTGATCCTGGCCGTCATCCTGTCGGCCTCGGTCCTCGCGCAGGTCTTCCTCGTCCGGCGCAACAAGCACCCGGAGAACGTGCACTCACCGCCGCTGGCGTGGCTGCGGGCCCTGCTCTATTTCAGCGTGGTGCTCGTGATCAGCTGGGCCACGGGCGTCCTGAAGGTGCTGGTGCACGCGCCCTGCGTCGAGCCTGCCCAGCTGGCCAACCCGCTCTGGCTCGGCCTGACGGCCCTCTGGACCGTCGCGACCGCCTGGGGCTACGTGTACTGGTGGCCCCGGGGCACGCTGACCTACGACCGCAAGCTGTACCTGGTACCCCAGGTGCTGTTTGGCCTCGCCTGGGGCTTGTGCTCCGCCCAGCTGACCCTGGTGCTGTGGGCGCTGGTGGAGGACTTCGGCTTCGCCCGCTGGGTTACCGCGCTGCTGGTATTCTTCCTGCTCTCCGGTTACGGGCAGATCTACCAGTCAGGCTGGTGGGACATTCACGTGTCCCCACCCCACAACATCCGGGCCACCAACGCGAAGAAGGTGCTCTTCGCCCACATGCCGTTCCTGGTGATTGCCCTCACCCACTTCACGCTGTACGGCAACGCGCTGGTGTTCGCCGGCTTTCACGCCATCGCCCTCGCCTGCTCGGCAGTCGCCATGCGCTTCCCGCCGTTCTGGGAGCAGGACGGGCCGGTGGTCAACCGCGAGACGGCGCTTGGGGTGTAGGCCTCAGTACTTCACGACCGGCGGCGCGTTGACGGCCGACCAGGCTTCGTAGGGCACGAAGTTCTTCGCGAGCACGTCCC
>JBDTMW010000270.1:0-3489 GCA_039934065.1 Actinomycetota bacterium
TCAGTGCGGATCGTAAGCGTTCTCATACAACAGATTGTAATACACAATGCACTTGTCTGCTATGCGTCATCGTCCGTGACATGGGTGGCGCTGCAGAATCGGGGCGGGTGACCGCTGCTCGACGCCGGCTTGATCGTCCCTCAGTTCGACGCGTGGTTGACCAGCTGCTCGCGTTTGATCGCTGAGCCGACGAGGCCCAGCCCGTGGCCAGATTTGACCGCAGATTGACCGCAAGACGTTCAAAAACAGTCACGAACCGCCAACGGCAGTCAACGGTATAACTGCAGGTCAGAGGCCATATTAGGGTCAACTGGGCAGGTCAGAAAAGTGCCTGTATCGCGTTTACACCGCGGCTGTCGTCGGTTCGAGCCCGGCCGGGCCCACGTACGTAACTGGGGTCACTGCACTTTCCAAAGGGCAGCAGATGTGACGTGGCCCATTGCCTTACCAAACCCATACCTTCTGCGGCAGATGATGTCCGCAAGGCGGGCTGCCTCGGTGGAGGCGTCTCGGTCCAGGTCCTGGCCGGTGTGTCCTCCCGGCCGGGGCCGCCACATGGCGTGGCTTTACGGTTAGCCAATGGTGATGACTCCAGTTCCGCTGCGCGAGGTCGTGGCAGCGCTCGAGCGGTTGTATCCGGCTGGCACCGCATCGTCCTGGGATCAGGTCGGACTGGTGACTGGTGACCTGGATCAGCCGGTCTCGTTGGTGTACTTCGCTGTTGACCCAACCCTTGCCGTCATCGACGAGGCACGCGCGGCTGGCGCCGACCTTCTGCTGACCCATCACCCGTTGTTGTTGCGCGGGGTGCACAGCGTGGCTACGACCACCGCCAAGGGCGAGTCGGTCACCGCCCTGATCGTCAACGACATTGCCCTCTATGTCGCCCACACCAATGCCGATGCCGCGTCCCCGGGCGTGTGTGACGCCCTCGCCGGCGCGTGCGCCCTGCTCGACGTGATGCCCCTGGAGATCGACCAACAGACGGGGATCGGGCACGGACGGGTGGGCTCGCTGCCCCAGCCGTTGACCTTGAGGGACTTCGCACAGCGGCTGAGCGCCGTCCTGCCGCGAGCAGCCGGCGGGATCCGCGTGTCCGGTCCGGCCCATGCGCTGGTGACTCGCGTGGCCGTAGTCGGAGGGGCCGGCGATGGCATGTTCGACGCCGTCCGCGCCAGCGGAGCGGACGTCTACGTCACCGCGGACCTTCGCCATCACCCAGCCCTCGAGGCTCGGGAAGAAGCGCGCGGGGGCACGCCATACCTCGTTGATGCGGGCCATTGGGCCACTGAGTGGCTGTGGCTGGAGAGCGCTCGTTCCGAGTTGGTGCGTGAGCTGGGCGGGCCAGGCACTAGTTTGGAGACTCATATCTGCACATTGCGCACCGACCCGTGGGACTTCGTCGTCGGAGCCGACACGAGCGACATCACCGGAGGTACGTCCTGAAAGCCGACACGAGCCGTCAGTGGCGTTTGCTGGATCTGCAGGCGCTGGACACGCGACTGGACCAGATCGCACACCGCAGGGCAAACCTGCCCGAGCTCGCCGAGCTTCGCGAGCTGGAGGCTCAGACTTCCATCCTGGACGACGACCTGGTCCGCGCCCAGACGGCTCTGGGTGACATCCAGCGCGAGCTGGCCAAGGCCGACACCGACGTCCAGCTCGTGCGCGAACGCAGCGCACGCGACCAGGCACGGATGCAGGCGGGCGAGGGGACCGTCAAGGACCTGCTGGCCCTCCAGCACGAGGTCGACTCGCTGGCCCACCGGCAGTCCGTGCTTGAAGACGTCGAGCTTGAGGTGATGGAGCGCGCCGAGGGGCACACTGGTGACGTCGCCAGGCTAGAGGCTGCTCGCGCCGAGCTAACCGTCCGCGTTGATGAGCTGAAGGCGTTGCGCGACAAGGCTTTTGGCGAGATGGACGCTGAGGTCGAACAGATTGGCCACTCCCGCAGCGACGTCGTGGCCGGTGTGGGCGAGGACCTGGTGAGCCTCTACGAGAAGATCCGCGCTACGAGTGGCGGCATAGGGGCGGCCATACTGCGTCAGCGCCGTTGTGAGGGGTGCAACCTGGAGCTCAACCAGGTGGACATGAACAGGTTCACCGCCGCGGCAGAGGACGAGGTTCTGCGCTGTGAGGAGTGCCGCCGCATCCTGATCCGAACCGCCGAGTCCGGGGTCTGAGGCGAGGGGCTGAGTCGGCTCCTGTAGTCCTGTGACTGGCGGGTCCCAGCCCATGAGCCAGCACTCCGGAATCCGCGCGGCTGTGGAATCCTTTTTCCATGGATCAGCGACCCAAGCACCTCGCGTTCACGGCCGGTTTCATAGGGGTCATGCCATGAGCTACGCCGGCGACGTCGACGCGGCCCACGCATTCGCCGCGCTGGGCACGGTCCCTGACGCACTCCTGGTCGATGTGCGAACCACTGCCGAGTGGAGCTACGTGGGGCTGCCCGACCTCTCCCAGATCGGCAAGCGTGTCATTCCCATTGAATGGCAACGCTTTCCGGACGGCACGCAGAACGACAACTTCTTGGATCAACTGCGACTCGCAGGCGTGGCCGAGGGCGTGCCGATCTACTTCCTGTGCCGCTCAGGCGTTCGATCTGCAGCCGCCGCGACGGTCGCGACGGCGGCAGGCTTCGGTCCGGCATACAACATCAGTGACGGTTTCGAGGGTCCGCTGGGTCCTGACGGACACCGGACCGTGGCTGGCTGGAAGTCCGCCGGACTGCCCTGGAGGCAGGGGTGAACGATCTGCGTCCGGACACGCTGGCGGTCCGCGGAGGCCTGGCCCGCAGCAACTTTGACGAGACCTCGGAGGGGTTGTTCCTGACCTCCGGCTACGTGTACGCCTCGGCGGAGGAGGCGGAGGCTGCGTTCAAGGACGAGATCGACCGTTTCGTCTACTCCCGCTACGGCAACCCCACGGTGGGCATGTTCCAGGAGCGGATGCGTCTGCTCGAGGGTGCCGAGGCGTGCTTTGCGACGGCGTCGGGCATGGCCGCCGTCTTCGTTGCCCTGGGGTCGTTGTTGGGACAGGGCGACAGGGTCGTGAGCTCGCGGGCCCTCTTCGGTTCCTGCTTCGTGGTCCTGGACGAGATCCTGCCGCGGTGGGGCGTGGAGAGCGTGTTCGTCGACGGGACTGATCTCGACCAGTGGCGAGAGGCGTTGTCGGTGCCCACGGCTGCTGTGTTCTTCGAGTCGCCCAGCAACCCGATGCAGGAGCTTGTCGACATGGAGGCCGTGTGCGACCTGGCCCATGCCGCAGGAGCCACGGTCGTTGTCGACAACGTGTTCGGCACCTCGGTGTTCTCCAAGCCGTTGGAGCAGGGCGCGGACGTCATCGTGTACTCAGCCACCAAGCACGTTGACGGGCAGGGCCGGACGCTGGGTGGGGCGGTCCTCGGCACGTCGGAGTTCATCAATGGCCCCGTCAAGAACCTGATGCGCCACACCGGACCGTCGATGTCGCCGTTCAACGCCTGGG
>JBDTMW010000271.1:0-3422 GCA_039934065.1 Actinomycetota bacterium
CCGTTCACCCCCGAGGACCTCAAGGCCCTCGAGAAGGCCATGCAGAAGATCATCAACGAGGGCCAGACCTTTGTACGCCGTGTTGTCACCGACGACGCCGCCCGCGAGGAGCTGGCCAGCGAGCCCTACAAGTGCGAGCTGATCGGGCTGAAGGGCGGAGCTTCTGAAGCAGCCGAGGGCGCTGACGTCGAGGTCGGTGCCGGCGAGCTGACGATCTACGACAACATCCGCCGCGACGGAGAGCGCGCCTGGGGCGACCTGTGCCGGGGCCCGCACGTGCCGACCACCAAGGTGCTGGGCAACTCGTTCAAGCTGATGCGCACGGCGGCTGCCTACTGGCGCGGTTCGGAGAAGAACCCGCAGCTGCAACGCGTCTACGGCACCGCCTGGCCGACCAAGGACGAGCTGAAGGCCTATCTCGAGCGGCTGGCCGAGGCCGAGAAGCGTGACCACCGCCGGCTCGGTGCTGAGCTCGACCTGTTCTCCTTCCCCGAAGAGATCGGCTCCGGGCTCGCTGTCTTCCATCCCAAGGGCGGTGTCATCCGCAAGGCGATGGAGGACTACTCGCGGCAGCGTCACGAAGAAGGGGGCTACGAGTTCGTCTACTCCCCGCACATCACCAAGGGCAAGCTGTTCCAGACCTCAGGTCACCTGGACTGGTATGCCGAGAGCATGTACCCGCCCATGCATCTGGACGAAGAACGCGGTGAAGACGGCGCGATCACCAAACAGGGGCAGGACTACTACCTCAAGCCGATGAACTGCCCGTTCCACTGCCTGATCTTCCGGGCACGGGGCCGGTCCTACCGCGAGCTGCCGCTGCGCTTGTTCGAGTTCGGCTCGGTCTATCGCTATGAGAAGTCCGGCGTGGTTCACGGCCTGACACGGGTCCGTGGCATGACTCAGGACGACGCGCACATCTACGTCACCGAGGACCAGCTGCAGTCCGAGCTGAAGACCCTGCTGACCTTCGTCATCGACCTGCTCAAGGACTACGGCCTCGACGACTTCTACCTCGAGCTGTCGACCCGCAACGAGGAGAAGTATGTCGGCACGGATGAGAACTGGGCCAAGGCCACCGAGGCGCTGAGGCAGTCGGCGAACGACTCGGGTCTCGACCTGGTGGATGACCCGGGTGGGGCCGCGTTCTACGGGCCGAAGATCTCCGTCCAGGCTCGTGACGCGATCGGCCGCACCTGGCAGATGTCGACGATCCAGGTCGACTTCACCCTGCCCGAACGATTCGAGCTCGAGTACCAGGCGACCGACGGCTCTCGTCAGCGCCCGATCATGATCCACCGTGCGCTCTTCGGCTCCGTTGAGCGGTTCTTCGCCGTGCTGACCGAGCACTACGCCGGCGCGTTCCCGCCCTGGTTGGCTCCGGTCCAGGTTGTCGGCATCCCGGTGGCCGAGGAGTTCAACGACTACCTCTTCGAGATCGCGGAACGCCTGAAGGCCCAGCGGATTCGGGTCGAGGTCGACACCTCGGATGACCGCTTTCCGAAGAAGATCCGGACCGCGCAGAAGTCCAAGGTGCCGTTCATGCTCATCGCCGGTGAGGACGACCGGTCGGCGGGCGCGGTCTCATTCCGCTACCGCGACGGCTCTCAGAAGAACGGTGTCCCGATCACTGAGGCGATCGAAGAGATTGTGCTGGCAGTCGAGAGCCGCAGACAGGTCTGAGCGCAGATCGTGGACATCCTGCGTGAGGTGTGGAATCGTGCCCTGACGACCCAGCCGGCCCCGTCCGGCCGGGTCGTCGCCTTGACCGCCGTTGTCGCGGTGCTCCTGGTCTGGGCCCCCGGCGCCTGGTCGGTCACCCGGCACATCGTGACCATCGCCCACGAGTCGGCTCACGGTTTCGCGGCCTTCCTGTCTGGACGCAAGCTGCACGGCATACGGTTGCACTCGGACACGTCCGGACTGACGGTGTCGGCGGGCAAGACCACCGGGCCTGGCATGATCCTCACGGCGGCCGCGGGCTACGTCGGCCCTGGACTGCTCGGCCTCGGCGCAGCAGCACTGTTGACCCACCACCACGCCGTGGGTCTCCTCTGGGCCTTGCTGATCCTGTTGGCGTTGCTGCTGGTTCAGGTGCGCAACTGGTTCGGGCTCTGGTCGATCCTGATCAGCGCGGCAGTGGTGTTCGGGGTGTCCTGGTGGCTCACTCCGCAAGCACAGTCCAGCTTCGCCTACGTCCTGACGTGGTTCCTCCTGATGGCCGCACCCCGCCCGGTTCTGGAGCTTCAGGCGCATCGGCGCAGCAGCGGGACCCGAAGCTCGGACGCCGACCAGCTCGCGCGGCTCACGTTCCTGCCGGCGATCGTCTGGGTCGGGTTCTTCCTGATGGTGACGGTGGGTGCTCTGGTGGTGGGCGCACGCTGGCTGGTTGGCGCAGCGGCCTGACCCGCGGATGCATAGGATCGGCACCATGACGCAGGACGAGAGCCAGACGCCGGAGGAGAGCCACCCGCGGCCAAAGCTCGAGTCGGAGCACGATTTCGTCCGGGTCGACGACGGGTTCGAGCGCCTGTGGACCCCACATCGCATGGCTTACATCAACGGCGAGCGACCCACCGACCACGCCGGCGATGGCTGCCCCTTCTGCGCAGTCATCGCAAAGGATGACGCCGAGGGCCTGATGGTCCATCGGGGCGAGACCTGCTACGTCGTGATGAACCTCTTCCCGTACAACCCCGGTCACGTACTTGTTTGTCCCTACCGTCACGTGTCGCTCTATGTCGATCTGACCGATGAGGAAACTCTGGAGTTCGGGTCCCTCACCAAAGCCAGCATGGTTGCGCTGGAAGGCTCGTCGGCGCCCATGGGCTTCAACATCGGGATCAACCAAGGTGCGGTGGCCGGGGCCGGCATCCGCGCTCACCTGCACCAGCACATCGTCCCGCGGTGGAGCGGCGACTCGAACTTCCTGCCCATCATCGGACAGACCAAGGCTTTGCCGATGCTGCTCGAGGAAACGCGTCAGCGGCTCGTTGATGCCTGGCCGCGCGGCTGACCGGGCGACCAGGTGGCCGTGAACATGCCTCCCGCACTGCCGACCCTGGTCTTTGACGGAGACTGCGGGTTCTGTACGTCGTCCGCCCGGTTCCTGCACCGTTGGGTGGTCAGCGGTCGCTCCACCCGAGTTGCCCCCTGGCAGCTACTGAACCTCGACGAGCTCGGCCTCACCGAGGACCAGTGTCGAGCCGCCGTGCAGTGGGTTGGTGATGGTGGCCGGGTTGCCAGCGGTCACGCCGCGATTGCCGCGACCCTGCGTGCCGGTCACCCGGTATGGCGTCCTGTCGGCGCGCTGCTCGTTGCTCCCGGGTTCTCCTGGCTTGCTGCGCGTCTCTACGCCTGGGTTGCCGCACATCGTTACGCGTTGCCCGGTGGGACACCGGCGTGCCGGATGGACGGTCCGA
>JBDTMW010000272.1:0-3414 GCA_039934065.1 Actinomycetota bacterium
TCTTGTCCAGCCCGGTGCTGGACTTCCATGTCACCGACTCCTACTTCGTGGTGGCGCACTTCCACTACGTGGTTTTCGGCACCGTTGTGTTCGCCATGTTCGCCGGGTTCTACTTCTGGTGGCCCAAGTTCACCGGCCGGATGCTGGACGAGAAGCTCGGCAAGATCCATTTCTGGATGTTGTTCATCGGCTTCCACACCACGTTCCTGATCCAGCACCTGCTCGGCATCGTGGGCATGCCCCGTCGTTATGCCGACTTCCTGCCCGAAGACGGCTTCACCTGGATGAACCAGGTCTCCAGCGTTGGCGCTTTCCTGCTCGGTGCCTCGACCCTTCCGTTCCTCTACAACGTGTGGAAGACCTACCGGACGGCTCCGCTGGTCGAGACCGACGACCCGTGGGGTTACGGAGCCTCGCTGGAGTGGGCCACGTCCTGCCCGCCGCCCCGGCACAACTTCGAGTCGATCCCGCGGATCCGCTCTGAGCGCCCGGCTTTCGACCTGCATCACCCCGATTCCGTTGTCTACGACATGCCCGAAGCGGACCAGCGCATTGTGAGTACCTTGCTCGGCGAGAACGACCTGGACCGCGCGGGCCAAGGCGGCGTGCCGGCCGCGGACAACGCAGTTGACCAGCAGGTCAGGGGAGGGGACACGACATGAAGGCAGAATTCAGACTCTTCGTCGTGATCGGAATGTTCTTCACCGTTGTGGGGCTGATCTACGGCACCGTGACGCGCTGGAAGGAGCCGGTGGGGCCGTTCGGGCTGCTCCTGTGCGCCGCGCTTGCCGCACTGATCGGCTTCTACCTCTGGGAGACTGGCCGCAAGCTGGACCCGCGCCCTGAGGACGACCCCACGGCCCTGATCTCGGCGGCCGAGGGCGAGTATGGCTTCTTCAGCCCCTACAGCTGGTGGCCGCTGGCGTTGGCCGCTTCCGCTGCGGTCGTCTTCCTCGGTCTTGCCGTCGGATGGTGGCTGTTCATCATTGGCCTGTGTCTGACCACCTTGGCCCTCATCGGCTGGACGTTCGAGTACTTCCGTGGCGAGCACGCGGTCTGATTCGCGGCGCGTCCGCGCGCTGTGGCGCCCAGTTGTGCAGCGCAGGGCGTAAACTGAACCGACGTCCGATGCGACAAGTTCCTGACGGTGGTGAGGCGCTTCTTCGTGACTGCATGAAGCCAGCCTCCGGGGGCATAGCGGCGTCTGTCCGTAAGACCGGCCTCACGGGGGGTCCGGTGAGATTCGGCCATCGGCCGTTACCTGAGAGTCGGTACGACGTGAAGGCACCATCAGCGAGGTCCCGGTCATGGGGCGGTTTCGCGGCTGTGCTCGTGACGCTGAGCATCGTGCTGAGCGCCTGCCAGGGCATCGCGGTGACACCCTCGGGTGGTTCTGCCGCCAACAGGTCGGGGCAGGGCGCCATTACGCCCACGCCCACGCCCACGCCCACACCCATTCCCGCGGTGCTGGACGTTGTCCCAGCTGATCTGGCCACCGGCGTCGCGCCCAACGTTGCTGTCACAGTGAAGGCCGTTACCGGCACGCTGGGCACAGTGACACTCGTGGATGACAAGGGTGAGAACGTTCCAGTGCGTGCTGAGGCCGACGGAAGCTGGACGAACGGCGAGCTGCTTCGACCAGCCACGACATACAGCCTGACCGCGGCGTCGACCGGGCCTGACGGGACGGCGACAACCACCATCTCAACTTTCACGACCCTGGTGCCGAAGGTGCGGGCGACGTACGGCCTGATACCCAGGGGTGGCGTGGTGGGTGTCGGTATGCCGGTCATCGTCCAGTTCGACTCAGGGGTCATCACCAGGGCTCAGCGTGCCGAAGTCGAGAAACGCGTGAAGGTCACGACGGTTCCGGTGCAGCAGGGCGCATGGGGATGGCTCGACAACCGGCAGCTGATGTGGCGCCCCAAGGACTTCTGGTACCCGGGGACCAAAGTCACCGTGTCTACACCGCTGCACGGTCTCCAGACCGGGGCCGACAAGTGGATTGTCGGAGATGACCAGACGAGCTTCACCGTGGGTCCGTCCATGGTGAGCACGGTGGACATGCGCCTGCACACGCTGGTCGCTCGTCGCGATGGCGTGGTGCTCCGGACGATCAAGGTGAGCACCGGCAAGCCGGGGGCTCTCACCGAGACCCGCTATGGCACCAAGGTCATCATTGAGCGCAACAAGGCCATCACGATGGACTCG
Organism: Actinomycetota bacterium; assembly: GCA_039934065.1. GTDB lineage: Bacteria > Actinomycetota > Actinomycetes > Actinomycetales > Dermatophilaceae > UBA4719. The sequence continues at coordinate 2,212 of JBDTMW010000272.1, forward strand.
GCGACTGTCGGGATACCCAAGGGTGACCCGAACTACTACAAGATCGACACCAAGTGGAACCTGCGGCTGACCTGGACCGGGGAGTTCATCCACTCCGCACCGTGGTCGGTGAGCGCCCAGGGCACCCAGAACGTGTCCCACGGGTGCACCAACATGGCCCCCGCAGATGCCGAGTGGATGTTCAACAACTCCAAGATGGGCGACGTGGTCAAGTTCACCGGGTCCTCCCGCGCGTTCAAGCCAACTGAAGGCATTGGCGTCTGGGTCTACGACTTCGCCGGCTGGCAGGCCCAGAGCGCAATCGCCTGACTCTGCCGGCGGCCGTTCAGTCCCATCCCAGCTCGTGCAGCCTCTGGTCGTCGATGCCGAAGTGGTGCGCGATCTCGTGCACCACGGTGACCGCCACCTCGTCGAGGACCTCCTCGCGCGTCTCGCACATCCGCAGAGTCGGACCTCGGAAGATGGTGATCCGGTCCGGCAGCGCCCCGGAAGCCCAGCCGCCGTCACGCTCGGTCAACGGGGTGCCGTCGTAGACGCCGAGAAGGTCCGGATCATCTGAAGCCGGTTCGTCCTCCACGAGGAAGACCACGTTGTCCATCAGGGCAAGCAGCTCGGCAGGGACGTCGTCGAGCGCGTCCCCGACGGCGTCGTCGAACTCTTGGGCGGTCATCCTCAGCACATCCACCACCCTGCCACGCCGAGCGCTCGACGCCCGCTTGTTGCGGCGAACCCACCGAATCGGCGTCAATGCGGTCGTCATTCGGTGGTCTCGGCGCAAGGAGAGCAGGGGTTGGGGCTCGCGGCACGACAGAATGGCCGGGTGAGAGTGAGCGTGCGGGTCAAGCCCGGAGCGTCCCGGCCCAAGGTCGGAGGGCAGTATGGCGACGGGTCAGACGGTCAGGGCGTGATCCTGATCGTCAGCGTGTCTCCGCGGGCGGTCGAAGGGGCTGCAACCGAAGCCGTCCTGAAGGCGGTTGCCAAAGCTTTCGGTCTGCGCAGGGCCGAGGTGGACCTGGTCAGCGGCCTGACCTCAAGGACGAAGGTGCTCGAGCTGCGGGGTGACGAGCGAGACCTCTCAACGCGACTGGTGGAGCTGCTGGGCAGCTGAGCTCATCTGTAGCCGCCGCAAGGAGGGGTGTGGGCCGCTGGCCCTGCTCGCAGGCTCCCTTGATGGGCTACGCGGCCCACACCCCTCCGCGCTCG
>JBDTMW010000273.1:0-3374 GCA_039934065.1 Actinomycetota bacterium
ACAATGGGGTCATGACTTCGCACCCCATCAACACGGCGGGCCTTCACGGCGCCGTGGACCTGTCAACGCTCAGCCAGCCGAAACCCGAGGCTGCGGCCACATCGGCCCAAGGACTCGTCATCGAGGGCACCGACGGCGGCTTCCAGGCCATCGTCACTGGCACCGAAAAGGTCCCGGCAGTCGTGGTCCTGTGGTCCGGGCGCGCGCCGACGTCGGAGGAGTTCGTCGAGGTCATCGCCTCCGTGGCAGCGTCGTACGAAGGGCGGTTCCGGGTCGTGTCGGTCGACGTCGACGCCAATCCTGGTCTGCTGCAGGCCTTCCAGGTTCAGTCCGTTCCCATGACGCTTGGGCTGGTGGCAGGTCAGCCCGTGCCGCTGTTCCTGGGTGTGCAGTCCGCGGAGCAGGTGCGGGTGTACGTCGATGAGCTGCTCAAGCTTGCGGTCGAGCACGGGGTGACCGGCCGTGTCTCTCTACCGGATCCCGGTGGGGCTGACGTCGAACCAGACTTGCCACCGCTGCACCAGGAGGCGTTCGACGCGATAGAGCGCAACGACCTTGACTCGGCGTCCGCTGCCTACGCCCAGGCGCTGGCGCAGAACCCCGCTGACGGCGATGCCGCTGTCGGCCTCGCTCAGGTCAGGCTCATGCAGCGGACGGCCGGCGCCGATCTGGAGGCGGCCGTCATGGCCGCAGCGCAGGCCCCCACTGACATCGCCGCCCAGATGCTCATGGCAGACCTGGACGTCATGGGAGGCCACGTCGAGGACGCCTTCGCACGGCTTGTCGACACGGTGCGTGCGACCGAGGGCGATGAGCGCGACACCGTGCGTGAGCACCTGGTCGAGCTGTTCGGTGTTGTCGGTGCGCACGATGAACGGGTCCTGAAGGCCCGTCGAGCGCTGATGAGCGCATTGTTCTGAGATCACGTGCGCTGATCGGCTGCGCAACAGTGTCGCTTGCGCGAAGATGATGGTGTGCGTGGCGAACGTGGCGAACGTGTGGAGTTTGACGTCCCGGGGTCCGATCGACGACTGGGCGTGATTCGGCACGGTCACTATGGCCGCCCGGTGCTGGTGTTCCCCAAGGAGGGGTGCCGTGCTGAGGCATTCGCTGACAACGGGATGGTTTCGGCGGTGCAGTGGCTGGTCGACGCCGGGCGGGTGACCTTCTTCTGTGTGGACTCCCTCGACGAGGAGCCGGAGCTGGCCCGGGCAGTCTCGGTCGAGGAACCCGGTCGGAGCTCAATCGGCGGACCTGTGGAGAGGCAGGCGCTGTACCAGGGATGGCTCGAGCAGGCGGTGATGCCCGCGATTCTTGAGGTCCTCGGAGGCCACGAGGACATCATCGCCTTGGGCACGTCAAGGGGTGCCTTCCACGCCATGCAGTTTGCCCTCCTGCGGGCAGACCTGGCACCCCTGGCCATCGGGCTGTCGGGCAACTATGACGGGCCTCGGGACGCCTCGGGCAAGGGCGAGGGTGAGGCGCACTTCACCAACCCTGCGGACTATGTGACAAATCTCGACGAGGACCACCTGGCCTGGCTGCGTCAGCGCCTCTCGATTCTGCTCGTGTGTGGTCAGGGCGAGCAGGAGGCGCATCCCTCGGGCGCCCTGCCATCGACGCGGAGGTTCGCAGAACTGCTGAGCGACAAGGGAATTGCGCACCAGCTGGACCTGTGGGGCAATGACGTCAGTCAGGACTGGCAGTGGTGGGGACGTCAGCTGGCACAGCACCTTCCGCGATTCTGCTGACCGGTTCGCGCCTGCCCTTTGCCACTCCACGTCCGTGGGACGCCGCGGGTCAGACCAGGTGCTCCGCGCCGCTTGTGCCTATCCTCCCGGCGCTAGAGTCGGGCCATGACGGAACCACCGAAGATGACCCAGCCCACCGCGGCTGGTCGCGCGCGGTTTGATGCCCTCGTCGACGAGCTCAAGAACGAGCTGGACGTTGTCGGCGCCTCGATGTTCGGCATGCCGTCCATCAAACGTCGTGGTGGTAAGGCGTTTGCGGGACTCAGCGGTGACGACATGGTGTTCAAGCTCGACGGGGATGATCACGCAGCCGCTCTGGCGCTCGAAGGCGCGCATCTTTTCGAGCCGATGGCGGGCCGCCCCATGAAGGCATGGGTCCAGGTGCCGCCGACCCATGAGACCCAGTGGGCAGATCTCGGGCGCAAGGCCGAGGCGGGACTCGACCGTTGAGACCGCGACAACCAGGGCCGAGGAGGAAACGACGAGATGCCTGACCTAGAGTCGGTTTTTGTAGAACTCCGGCGCAGGATGTCGTTGCACGAGGACGTGTTTCGTCGCGCCGTCAATCTGAGCGATGCCAACCGCGCGGGGGCGCGCAAAGGGGACTCGCCCGATCCTGAGACGTCATATCTGCTGTTGGGCGCCGCCAACGAGAAGTACCCTGACGGGCTGATGTTCGGTGCAGTCAAGATCGGCAAGCGCTACGTCAGCTATCACCTGATGTGTGCCTACCTGCAGCCAGATATGGTCGCGGCCATGTCGCCCCGGCTTCGCAAGCGGATGCAGGGCAAGTCGTGCTTCAACTTCACCAAGGTCGATGAGGAGCTGTTCGACGAGCTCGCGGCGATTACCGCCAACGGCCGCGAGATGTACGCCGCCCGAGGCTGGCTTGCGACCGTGCCGAAAGGAAGGGCTCGCGATTCACAGACCGGCCGTGGGTCGGCTGCTGGAGGCTGATCAGCAGATGATCGATCTGCCGTTGGAGCGACCCAGGGTCGCTGTGTACGTCGTTCGACGGCTCGGTGCCGGAATGGAGCTTTTGGTCTTCGATCATGAGGGCATCCCTGAGGCGGGCACCCACGTGCCGGCTGGCGAAATACGGCCGATCGAGTCGCGCCGAGAGGCTGCCCTGCGTGAGGTCAAGGACGGGACCGGGCTGGACGCTGTGCGGGTTGTCGCCGAGCTGGGAATCATCCAGAGCCAGCATCCTGAGTCCGGACAGACGAGCTACTGGGTTCTGGAGGCCGCTGGGGACGTGCCATCGGAATGGCGTCATGTGATGGCGTCAGCCCGAGAGGATGGCGGCATGGTGTCCCTGTGTCGTTGGGCGCCACTGCCACTCGAGGTCGCACTGGTCGACCAGCAGGGGTCGTTACTGAGCCAGCTACCTCGTCTGCTGGGCTGAAGCAGGGCCCTTCCAGTTTGCATCGTGAGTGCGGAATACGTTGCGATGCAATGAGTTTCGTTGTGGATAAGGGGTGTGGTTGTCGGTCGGTGGGTCTATACCCGAACACATGATCGATGAGTTTTCGCTGGCTCTCACGCTGCGGGGACATTGAGAGGCGTGTGAGGCCTTCGCGGACGCCCGGGCCGGTGCTGGGAACCTGGCGGGGGTGGACCTGG
>JBDTMW010000274.1:0-3340 GCA_039934065.1 Actinomycetota bacterium
GAGCTCGCGTTCTGCCTGCTGTCGGAGGTGACGAACGATCGCCGTTACAAGAACTTGGCCAAATGGATGGTGGAGACGCGTGGGTCTCGACCGAGCCCGTTCCATGCGGAATACGACGACCCGGTCGGAAAGGACCTCAACAAGAACTACGAACCGCTCGTCGTCGCCGACGGCGCCTACAGCGGAGCTTATTTTCAAGACGACATGCCGTTGGCCGACCAGACCGCAGCGGTCGGACACGCGGTTCGGGCGATGTACCTTTTCTGCGGGGCGGCCGACGCGTGCGAGAGTCAGGGCGTGCAAAGTGCGTTGACCACGATCTGGTCGAACTTGGTGCGGAAGCGCATGTACGTTACCGGCGGCATTGGAAGTGCGGGACGCAACGAGGGCTTTACCCATGACTTCGACTTGCCCAACCGAGAAGCCTATGCAGAGACGTGCGCGGCGATCGGGCTTGTGTTCTGGGCTTCGAGGATGAGCCGCTTGACCGGCGACTCTCAATACGCCGATGTGATGGAGCTTGCCCTTTACAACGCGGCCATCAGCGGCGTCAACTTCGACACCGACCGTTACTTCTACGTCAACCCACTAGAGAGCCGGGGCGACCACTTGCGACAGCCATGGTTCGGCTGCGCCTGTTGCCCGCCGAACATCGCGCGGCTCGTGATGTCGGTCCAACAATACGCGGCGTACAAGTCGGACGACGGGCTGACGATCGATCTTCCGTTCAGTGCCGAGTACACGTTTGAGACCGCAGGCCCACCGGCAAGGGTCAGGGTGGAATCGGCGTACCCTTGGGGCGGGAAGGTCGTCGTCGAAGTGAGAGCGGGTGGCCAGTTCTGCATGCGGCTCCGAGTCCCACGCTGGCAAAAGGGGATCCATTCCAGCCTTAACGGCAAGCACTGTGACACTTTTTCTCACGGGTACATCGTAGTGGACCGAGAATGGAAAGTCGGCGACCGGCTGGAACTGAGCCTTGCCATGAAACCAGAATGGCTTTCATGCGACTCGCGAGTGGCTGACAATGTTGGCCGAATGGCGCTTATGAACGGCCCGCTCGTCTATTGCCTCGAGGAGGCAGACCTCGGCGTTCCCGTCCACTTGTTCCGGCCCGACCCTTCGGTCGACGTCACGTTACAAAGCGGCACCGACGCAAGGGCGAAAGACGTTTTGGTCGTGACGGGTGGGCTCGAGGTCGTTGGGCCTCAGGAGCAACTCTACGTCCCGTTCCGGTCGCCGGTCGTCGACACGACGGTGGCGAGGTTCGTACCGTATTTTAGTTGGGCCAACCGGACACCCGGCTCGATGGCCGTCTGGTTGCGAAGGCAGGAAAAGTAGCGGCCAAGGCTTCCCGCAGGCACAAGAAAGCCCCGGACTGTTGATCGTCCAGGGCTTGCTTGTACGGATGTTATTGAGTGGCGCGCAACGTGCGGACGTTGATCTGGTCGAACGACGCTTGCCAGTTGGGAGAGGTCAAGGGACCGGACTGGAACACCTCGACCTTCACCTTCACGGTACCACCAACGATGTAGTTCGCGAAGTTGCCCGCATTGACGGGGAAGGTGCCTTCCAAGAACGTCCCGTTGACGGGGCCGGTCGTGACGGTCTCGTAGAGGCCAGTGCTGTTGTTGAAGATCATCAAGCGCTGGGTGACGCTTCCCGTCGATCCCACGAGGGCGACTTGCGTCATGATGTCGATCTCGCCGTAGTTGTTACTAGCGTAGGCGGGAACGTTGTGGACGGTAGTGACCTGGATCGGCGCCATGAAGACGTTCGGGACGATTCCAGGGCGGGCGATGAGGTTGCTACCTTCGATGCGATAGAGGTCGGTCAAGCCGCCGCTGACAAGGAACCCAGGGCCGACGACAAAGCTGTTGGCTTTGCGTCCCACCGCGTTCCATAGGTTGACACGGCCCCAACCCTGGACGTTGACCGCACCGTTGTTGATGCTTGACTTGTACAGGATGTCCTCGACCCGCTGAGCCGAATAGTTCGGGTTTTCAGCAAGGATCAAGGTCGCGAGGCCGGCCGCGAACGGCGTTGCCATGCTCGTACCGTCGAGCGTCGCGTAAGTGTTGTTCACCGCGTCGTTGTTCCAGTACGTCGAGAGGATGCCGCTGCCCGGAGCCATCACGTCGATGAAATCGCCGCGAGCCGAGAAGCCGGAGATCGCGTTGTTGGACATGATCGAACCGACGATGGTCACGTCCGGCCAGTCGACCGAAGTGCCGTAGGTTCCGCCGTCGTTGCCAGCGGCGTAGCACCAAAGTGCGTTCCAAGTGTTCTTGATCGTGGTGCCGGTCGTGCCCATGATGCTGTTCTGAACACCGGTGTAGCTCGTGCTGATCACGCGGCAACCGTTCTGAGCGGCCCAGAGGGCACCAATGCTCAGAGCATTAAGAGTGGACCCGCCGCCGGCGGAGTCGGACACGCGGACCATCAAGTGGCGGGTGCCGGCGATGTTGACGCCGCAGACGCCCTTGGCGTTGTCACCGATCGCGGCTGCGATTCCAGTGGTGTGGCTGCCGTGACCGTTGAGGTCCTTGACAACGCCCGAACCGAACGCGCCTTCGGTCTTCACCGATGCGACGTCGGCAGCGGTCGCGGAGTTGGCGCCTGGAGCCCGGTTACCGGCCAAGTCCTCGTGGGTGAGGTGCACGCCAGTGTCAGTCAAGGCGACGATCAGCGAGGCGTTGCCCCGGCAAATGTCCCAACCTTCGGTCGAACTGTTGTTGGAGTGGCTCCATTGCGAGCCCAAGAGAGTGTCGTTGGGGACAAAAGCGGGGAAGACCCGATAGTTCGGTTCGACGTATTCGAAGAGGCCCGTAGCCATCAACGTGCGAGCGAGCGAATTCTCCGTCATCCCTGCGGGGACCCGGATGACGTAACAATCGATCTCAGCGATGCGGCTTTGGGTCAAGTCACCAATTTGGGCTTCTGCCGCAATGTGGCCGGCTTGGGCGGTGAAGTCAGAAAGTCCTTGACGGCGGTATGCCGAAAGTTGGAGCGGACGGGCGATCATAGTTCCCGTGAACTCCTGAACGCCCTTCTTCTCGGTAAAACTGAGCCTGTTGAGCGGGACAAAATCCATTTTTTGACCCTTGAAACTCTGGGCCATTCCAGAACTCGCGACAACGGCGAGAGCGATTAAGCAAAGTGACTTCATTTGAATTGATCTCCAAGACGAAAGGCAAAACATAGCCAATCTGCGGTCAGTTTATCACGGAGGTCAGTCGAAGGAAGCGGCCCACGTCGAAACCCCTTAATTCTAATGGAGCCGCAGATTCAACGGACATTGTCTGTCCACCTGTAAAAACCACCGGGTTTTTCCTGTCCGTCG
>JBDTMW010000275.1:0-3281 GCA_039934065.1 Actinomycetota bacterium
ACAGCGTTTTCACGCAGGGGACGATCTGGGATATCGATTCATTCGACCAATGGGGCGTTGAACTGGGCAAAGTGTTGGCGAAACGGACGCTATCAGAACTTGAAAGTCCGGGCGAGCCGCAGCTCAACCACGACAGTTCGACGAATGCGCTCATCCGGCGGTACCGCCGCCTCAAGAATAGTCGTCCATGAATTCGATGCTGCCACATCAAGCGAATATTGGAACGCGCGACCATCGTAAGTGCCGGATGGGTCATGCAAACGTGAGTACCCTCGCAAACAAACCAGCCGACACCCCAGGGCATCACCATGCAGATTTAGACAAGGCGTTCAATGCACGACAGACTGTCGCCCACAGTCAGGCTGTCCACATGCGCCCAGCCACCATGCCAGGCAGGCGAACATAATGCCGGGCAAAATCGAAGATTACGCGATGATCGGCAATATGCACACGGCAGCGCTTGTCGGACGTGACGGATCGATTGATTGGTTCTGCGCACCACGTTTCGATTCCGGCGCCTGTTTCGCGGCTCTTCTTGGCAATCCTGAAAACGGTCGTTGGAAAATCGCGCCGTGCCACGCCGCCGACGTGCGCCGGCATTATCAGAATGGCGGATTGATTCTGGAAACCCAATTCACAAACAAAGACGGCAGAGTTTCGATCATTGATTTCATGCCGGTGGAGGAGACGGAGACGTCTATCGTGCGTCTAATCATCTGCCGTGAGGGCACTATGGCGATGGAGACGGATCTCGTTATCCGTTTTGACTATGGCCTGTCGGTGCCGTGGGTGAACCGTCTGGACAAAGTCACGATGACCGCTATCGCCGGTTCTTCTATGCTGGTGCTGCACACGCCGGTGACCATGCGCGGAGAAAACATGCACACCGTGGGCAGATTCACGGTGAAGAAGGGACAGACGATGCCCTTCGTCTTAACCTATGTCCCCTCGCATCTGAAGCCGCCGCCGCTGCCTGATACTAATGCGCAGCGCAAGCGCACCGAAGTGTTTTGGCGCGACTGGTCACATCGCTGCAGCATAAAGGGCAAATGGTCGGGCCATGTGCGCCGTTCACTCATCACGTTGAAAGGGCTAAGCTTCCACCTCACCGGCGGCATTGTTGCCGCGCCCACGACCTCGCTGCCTGAAAAAATTGGCGGCCCGCGCAATTGGGATTATCGCTTCTGTTGGCTGCGGGATGCCTCCTTTACGCTGCTTGCTTTTCTGAACGCAGGCTATACCGCAGAGGCCGAGTCGTGGCAGCATTGGCTGCTGCGCGCGGTGGCGGGAAGTCCGCAACAGCTTCAGATTATGTACGGCGTGGCGGGTGAACGCCATTTGGGGGAAAGGGAACTCAATTGGCTCACCGGGTACGAAGGCTCACGTCCGGTACGCGTGGGCAATGCGGCCTCTCAGCAGACACAGCTCGACGTCTACGGCGAATTCGCCGATGTGCTGGAACATGCCGCCCGCGGCGAAATTTCCATGGCTCCCCGGCGCGAGGAATTGCGCATCGCCTTCCTCGATCATCTTGAAAAGATTTGGCGGCTTTCCGACAAAGGCATCTGGGAAATCCGAGGAGAACCGCAGCATTTCGTCCATTCCAAAGTAATGGCCTGGGTAGCGTTCGATCGTGCCTGGCGCGGGACGGAGTCCGCCAAGAATAAGTCGCAACGGGACCGATGGAAAAACCTCGCCGACGAAATCCACGCCGACGTCTGCGGCAAGGGTGTCGATCCCGTACGCGGCTGCTTTGTGCAAGCCTATGGGTCGCAAGGCCTGGATGCGGCACTGTTGCTTCTGCCGATCGTCGGATTTCTTTCTGCTAAAGATAAGCGCATCAAGGCCACAGTGGCCGAAATAGAAAAATGTCTGATCACCGACGGTCTGGTATGGCGTTATGAAACGGCCGGGAGCATTGATGGATTGCCGCAAGGCGAGGGCGCATTTCTGCCATGCAGTTTCTGGCTTGTGGACAATTACGTGCTGATGGGCCGGCGCGACGATGCGGTGAAACTATTCGAACGGCTTCTGAAATGTCGCAACGATGTCGGCCTGTTGTCGGAAGAATACGATCCTCATGCCAGACGCATGCTGGGCAATTTTCCGCAGGCCTTAAGCCATGTCGCGCTTGTCAATTCGGCATTAAACCTGCTGCAGGCGCTCGGAAAGCGTGAACATCAGAAGCCGCAACAGCGTCATCAGAAAATCACGCCGCCGAAGACACGGAAGAAGGACTCGTGACCAACCGTATCCCGGGATGTTCGAGTTGGCCGTTCAGCTCAAAGTTTTGAAGGGATTGAAGATTGGGGGAGACAGCAAGGAAGGGCGCGAACTCAGTGCCTATCGGATTCGAACGCGCAAGCTGTACGGGTTTGTAGATACGTGTACATTGTGCCCCTCGGAGCGCTCAATCTCCTTCTCGAAGTCGCGTTGAACGAACCGGTTCAGGCAACAGTGAAAATGACTAAACCACTCGAATTTATTTCCATGCAAGACGCCATCAAAGGCGCAACGAAAACGATCGGTGACTATGTCATTTCCACGGATCTCTTCGCCGACAAGGGAGGGGTTTCGTACTACCGGATTACTGTCGTCGACACGGAGGGTGAAGTGAAAGACGTGTATGTGGGAAGTAAATCCGGCAAAGTACGGCAAGTCATCGAACATCCAGCGGAAATGCGCCCCCCGTCCCCTACGGCACGCTTGAGGAGGCGGAATCGCTTCCACGGCGCGTTCGCCTGCGCACCGACCATGACCGTCACAAGATGGTCACCCGGAATGCGGGATTGCTGCAGCCCAACCGTTACTTATCCTTCGCCATCCCTCTTCTCTTCCAGCACAGACCGAAGTGGAGGGCATCAGCGGCAGTTGGACTCACTCACCTGACTGATGGGAGCCATCATGACGAATGCTCGTGAAAATCAACCGCCAGGCGATCGGTTTGAGATGAGCCTCAGCAGCGCGGACGATCGTCTCCGCTTAAGCAAATGGCTGCCTCCGAGGGCAGGCATCGTGCCGCACATCCGTATTGGCAAGAGATGGATCAATATATTGTGGGTCGTGCCGATTGCCTTTGTTGTGCTGATCCTTGGGATCGCCGTCGCGCAAGAGTTGCGTACCATTCCCGCCGTACAGGATTTTCTTACGCGTTATCCAGGCGTCCCTGCATCCGCGCCGGCCGTACACTCGGGCTTTCCACCGTGGCTCCGATTGCAGCACTTTCTCAACTTGTTCTTCATGATCTTCATCATCCGTTCGGGCATTCAGATCCTCGCTGA
>JBDTMW010000276.1:0-3280 GCA_039934065.1 Actinomycetota bacterium
GCATCGTTTCCGCTGATGCTCAGGCCTGCTCGACGGCGGTGATTGAACTTGCATGAAGATTCGATTATAGTCGAGGATGCTCGATTATAATCGAGGTATTTCAACTGTGCCCGAACCGGAGGAGGCTTGGTGGACCTTGCTCATCCGCTTGCTGTGGTGACGCCCACGCTTGATGGCGACATCTTGGCTGCGCTTGCCCTCGTAGAAGCGGCCTTCACCCCGGGGCAGTTGCACCGGCTGCTGTCCCAACATTCTGAGGACGGTATCCGCAGGGCCCTGCGCCGTCTGGACGGTCAGGGCATCATCTCGGCTGAACGGGCAGGCAGCGCCTACCTGTACCGGCTTAACCGCGCTCACCTGGCGGCGGAGCCCATCATGGCGCTGGCCCAGATGCGTCAGACCCTTCTGTCTCGCATTGAGCGCAGGCTCGATACCTGGGTCCCTGCGCCGGTGTACGGCGCGATGTTCGGGTCCGCAGCGCGAGGGGCCATGCGTGACGACAGCGACATTGATCTGCTGCTGGTCCGGCCAGATGAGTGCGACAGGGAACGATGGGATGACCTCGTCGCTATCCTGACGGCTGATGTCACGGCGTGGACCGGAAACGATACGCGAGTCCTGGAGTTCGGTGAGTCCGAGGTCCTCGGGTCAGGGCGGCACGAGCCCGTGCTGAAAGACGTTGTTTCTCACGGGCTGACCGTGGCCGGCAAGCCGGCCTGGCTGCGCCGAGCGCTCACCACGAAGGAGCCAAGTGACGCTCCGGACTAGAGGGTGTACGCCCCAGGTAAGCGCGGGCCGTCTCGGTAAGGCGAACCAGTTCGCCGCGGTGGCAACCGACGTGGCGGAACTCGCCGATCAGGCAAAGGACATTGCCGATGCGTATGTGACCTTGCTCGTGCATGCAGGCATCGCTGCCGCTGACGTCATCTGCTGCGCAAGACTCGGTGAGTATGCCCAAGGTGCGAACCACAACGACGCCATCGCGCTCCTCAAGACGGCCGACGCGGCCTCCGCACGGCACCTCGAGACGCTTCTGAAGATGAAGACCCGTATCGGCTATGGGCACACCCCCGCTTCGCACGAGGACTTGAAGAAGGCGCAACGTGCCGGGGATGCCCTCCTCAAGGTGGCGCGCGCGGTCTGATTGATCCGTCGCTCGACGGCGCAAGCCGTTGCCCCGTCGATAAGAGTCGTTCGTTGTGGCGCGTGGACGTTTCGAAGCTATTGAAAGGCGATAACCGCGGCGGCGTGAACTGGCAGGCGCTCATCGGCGAGAGTCGGCGCGGGCAGGCGAGTGAGGGTGGCGCTCACGCCCTCGCCGCGCAGCGCCACCTCTACCCGGGTGGCGGCGACGCCGAGCGCGAAGTCATCGGCCGCCACCAGGGTGATCAAGCCGCCCCCGGCTTGGCCGGACACGTCAGGGCAGGCGAGCAGAGCGACGCGCAGGGCCCGGCTCGCTTTGTCCGCAACGGTTTCGTCCTCTATCGACGGTATGCCGACCGCGGTCGCCTCCGCGGACCCTGGCGACACGCCCAGGGCTGCGCGCACGGCCTCTGCCTGTCCCAGGCTGAACCAGTCACCTGGCCCGGTCCGGACGAGATCCCTGGCGCCAGAGGTGGATCCGCGGTCATCGACGTACTGGCCCAGCCCCCGGATATGGGCCACCGGCACGCCGGTTGCCTTGCCTTTGACCAGGTCGGCGGCGGCCGCGATCTCGTCAGCGATGCACCGCTCGGTCACCGAGAGGATCCGCCCGTCTGCGTCGACGGCCCCCCGCAGGTCATCGACCAGCCTGATGCCGGCGGCTCCGAGCGCGAAGTCGACCTGGCCAGTCCGCCACGGGCGCCCGGCAGTATCACTGAGGACGACCCCCAGCGCGAGGCGTTTGCCCGTCAGGGTTGCCCAGGCGTTCTCGACGCCGCTGAGGATCTCGGCTGCGACGGCATCCGGATCATCGGGCAGGACCAGAACGATCGACGCGTCGGCGGTGTTGGATGCGTCGACGCCGGCAGCAGCCATGACCGGTCCGGCGACCGTCTCGACCACGCGCGTGACGCCCAGCGGTGTTGTCCGTTCGGCCACGACCCGGACCGTCTGGGAGCGGATCATCTCCTCTCGTTCGGCAAGGGGCGCGCTGAGTCCCATTGCCTTGGAGGCGATCTTGCTGGAGACCACCAGAACGTCTCCGTCCCTGAGCTCGATCCCGTTGTGCTGCAACGCTTCCAGCACGAGGCCGGCAAGGTTGTCATCCGGGCGCACCGCGGGGACCCCGAGCAGCGGGGTGAGCGTGACGACCGAGGTGCGTGCCGTCATACCAGCGGGGTCTTGCGCAGCTTCAGGGCCAGTTCGACGGCCGCCCCTGCGATGTCGGCAGCGGAGTCGAGGTCGTTCATCCACAGGGGCCGAACGTGGACCTCGAGCCCGGGAGCGAACCCCGTGGTGGGAGCATCCGCGTCGTCGACCAGCCAGCCGTCCAGGAAGTCGGCGTACAGACCAGCCACGGCCTGCGTCGTGCACTCCACCCCGATGGCAGACAGGCAGGCATCGGCATGGCCGCGGACTGGGGCGCCACTGATCAGCGGGGATACGCCGACGACGGGTGCGACGCTGCCACGCAACGCATCTCGCACTCCTGGCACGCCCAGGATGATGCCGATGGAGACCACGGGGTTGCTCGGCGGAAGCAGGATGATGTCGGCCTTGCGGATGGCATCGAGGACGCCGGGTGCAGCCGTGGCGCGGTCCATCCCGACGGCGAGGAACTTCCGGGCGGGCACGGCGGCGCGCATGCCGACCCACCACTCCTGGAAGTGCACAGCCTTCTGAGGGCGCCCCTCTTCGTCGCCATCGCCGCTGTTCGGGGCGTCGCTGCTTCTCCCGTCGTCGCTGTTCGGGTCGTCGATGACGACGTGCGTCTCGACGGGGGAGTCCGACATCGGCAGGAGGGTGATGCCTTGATCGGGCAGGCCCCAGCGAGCGCACAGCCGGGCGGTCACCTCTGAGAGCGAGAGCCCCTGTCCCAGCCACTGGCTACGCGCGATGTGGGTGCCGAAGTCACGGTCGCCAAGACCGAACCACTGCGGCTGCGCCCCGTAGGCCGCGAGCTCGCCCTGGACCGAGTGCGTCTCGTCGGCGCGGCCCCAGCCCTGTTCTTCGTGGATGCCGCCACCGAGGGTGTACATGACGGTGTCGAGGTCTGGGCACACCCGAAGCCCGAACAGGTTGATGTCGTCACCGGTGTTGCCGATCACGGTGATGGTGGAGTCGGACAGGCCGGGTG
>JBDTMW010000277.1:0-3271 GCA_039934065.1 Actinomycetota bacterium
AAGCAATTTAATTTCGCATGCCCATCGTTCCTCTATTTCGGCGCGTAGCGCACGATTGATAGTCAATGCGTCGTCCTTTGCGGATACGCGGTCAACCGCGTAAGCTGATTTACACTCTGCCGGTGTTTCTACCTGGCATGAAATGGCAACCGGCTTTTCCACCACCTGTGTCTGAATGACGGGCTTGCCTGCGCAACCACTTACCATTAATGCAAATAATGGCAGCATCACCAGGCTAATGTGATAAGTCATGGCGTTGGCGGCTTTGCACATACTGTATTTGTTCCGTATTTATCATCCCGCATTGTTTGCCAGGTGTGGCTGTCGGAACTGGCCGAAGAGAACGTATTTTTTTTACATTGCCGGTATGGGTTGCCGCAGCCGTTGCAGCTGCGCGCATTGCCTTGACCGCATCTTTTTCCCTTTTAGCCGCGGCTACTGTCAGTGCCTCCAGGGCCATGCGCACGGACTGAATATCGGTAGCGCATTTATCATTCGCCGCCGATAACATTGCATTGTTGGTATTAAGCCGCTGTATCTGCGCCGCCATCCGCCAGTCGCTAAGCGCAAAACCGCCACCGAAGGCAAGCGCGGCAAGAACGGCAATCACTATGGCTGTAATAGCTGGACTGATCATTTACGTAACCTATGAAAAACCCCCGCTCGGGGGTAGAAATAAAAAAACCCGCGCATGGCGGGCAGATAAGGAAAACCACACGAGGCGGTTTCTGTATACAGGACAAAAAAATACCCGCATAAGCGGGTTTGAGTGCTACATAGACACCCGCACTGGGCGGGCAATAAAAAGCCCGTTTTGAACGGGCCGAAAATGGATAAGCGGATAATAAAAAAGCTCGCCTGAAGCGAGCTTTAGCTATTGCGACTGGACACAAAAATCCACAATATGTATCGGATTATATAGTGTTACCGGTATTTGTCAAGCAATTTGTTGCTAACAGCAATTTGTTGCTAAAAAACTTGTTAAAAATTCTCGCGCTCGATAGTTCTGGGGGCGTTTGCTTTCCTCTTGGTGTTTTGGCGCCGGGCTTCTGCAACTGCTATATTTTAAGCATCGCAACAAGCGGTAATTCGTGAATTTACAGTATTAATCCCATTCTTTTCAAAAATTGAAATTTCCTCCATCAATGCTATAAATAATTGCAAGTGAGCGGGTTGATATATAATCATTTGAGATGGCTCATGACTTTGATTTCTGAATATTTTTCTTGTAATCGCGACCTTATGATCAAACGTCTAGCATCGCTTATTGTACTTGGCTTGGCATACTCAGGCTATTCAGGGGCACAGGAAGCGAACGCAATGGGTGCGGATATGGGTTTCATTCCGGGCGGCATGGGTCAGGACATGGCTCAGAACAGTCCGTTCGTCTCCCCGGGAACCCTCCCCAATCATAATCCCTACCCTCACAACAGCATCCCCAACAGCCGCTTGCCCGGCTCTACGCCGGGCGCTCCGCTGGTGTTATTGCCGGTACCCGCCAACAGTATGTCCGGGATCAACACTCCGTACGGACTCCAGTTCCCCGGTAGTTACATGCCAAGCGGCACACCTCTCCACCGATACAACGGTTATGTGGTGTGCGATCCGCCTGATCTGAACAAGGGGACAACCACTGGGGCACCTACGGGCGCAACGCCACAGCGCATCGTCAAGATTACGACAACCAGATCTCCCTCTGCCCCTGGTTATCAGCAGCCATGTCCCGTCTACACGGTAAATGGCGAGATCCAGCAGCCAAAAGGCTATACGACCACCTCTGCACCATCGATTCGAAGTGCGCCCTAATGGTAAATAATCCTAAATCCGGCAGTTGGATAGGTAACAAATCATCGCGAGTCATGGCGCTAAACTAAATAATGAACGGTCAACTGCCGGATTTAGGATAATCGATACATTGAGGAGTGCGGTAATGGTTTTCACAACGATGACAATCTCCAAAATAATAAAGAATGTCTGTTTCACATGTGTAGCCCCCCAGCATGCCTGGCCTTTTGATCCGTCTGCCGCGAGCCTCCTCCCACAACATTGTCGTGCTCTCGACGATGCCACTGCACAGGTGCCTTCATGACACGTCTCTCTATTCCGCTTGAGAATCTGAAACCCCATTACGATGTTGTCGTCGTCGGTTCCGGCTACGGCGGCGCGATAACGGCCTCCCGTCTTGCGCGTGCTGGGAAACATGTCTGTCTGCTGGAACGCGGCAAGGAGTTTCAGCCGGGTGAATATCCCGATACACGCATTGAGGCTGCCGCTGAAGTTCAAATGGATTTGCCCGGCAAGCATATAGGTAACGCGACGGGCCTGTATGATTTCCGTATCAATGACGACATGAACGTTTTCATGGGCTGCGGTCTCGGGGGCACCTCGCTTGTTAATGCCAACGTATCACTGCCGCCGGAACCTCGTGTCATGCAGGATACCGCGTGGCCGCTGGCCCTGCGCACGGATGACGGGGGGCTGTTAGCCAAGGGTTTCGATCTTGCGCGCGAGATGCTGAAGCCGGTGCCCTACCCTGCGGATTTCCCGCCGCTCGCCAAGCTGGATGCGCTCGAGAAATCCGCGAATTCGTTTCTTCAAAATACGCCCAACGCTAAATTTTACCGTCCTCCCATCAATGTGAATTTCGACGTCGATGGGATAAATCACGTGGGGGTTGAGCAACACCCCTGCAAGCTCTGCGGCGACTGTGTTTCGGGTTGCAATTACAGCGCAAAGAATACGATTCTGATGAATTATCTACCCGATGCACGCAATTTTGGTACGGACATTTTCTGTGAATGTGCCGTGCGATGGGTAAAGCGCGCCGGCGATAAATGGATCGTCCATTTCGACCCGATCGGCGACGGCCGCGAAAAATTTGATGCCCCGACGCTGACAATCAGTGCGGACGTGGTCGTGATTTCCGCCGGAACGCTGGGCTCCAATGAAATCCTGCTGCGTTCGCGCGAAAAGGGGCTGAAGGTTTCCGATCGGCTGGGTGATCGCTTTACGGCCAATGGGGACGTGATGGCTTTTGGCTACAACGGCGACACGCACATCAATGGAATCGGCTGCGGCGCCCTGAATCCGGAAGGCCGCGATCCGGTGGGGCCATGCATTACCGGCATCATTGATCTGCGCGAGCAATCCATATTACAGGATGGCATGGTGATCGAAGAAGGCGCTATTCCCGGCGCATTGGCATCATTAATACCGGCTGCGCTCGCCGCAGCCGCGAAAGCGCTCGGCACCGACACCGACAGCGGCATCG
>JBDTMW010000278.1:0-3260 GCA_039934065.1 Actinomycetota bacterium
ACTCGTTGCGGACCTTCAGCTCCTCCGAGCTCCAGCCGCCATCCTTCAGTGATCCGGCCCACGGCACCACGTTGAGGGCGAGCGGCGCGGGGAACGGGGAGTCATCGCCGAGCTTCTCGCTGATCGTCGCACGCACGTCGCCCGCATGCTGGCCGGCCTCGCGCTTGCCCGACAGCACCGACATCTCGTCATAGAGGCGTTCGATGCCTTGCTGACCGGCGCCAGAGGCGGCTTGGTAGGAGGCGACCACAAGCTCCTTGAGACCCCAGCCGGAATGGAGCGCACCAAGGGCGTCCATCATGGTCAGCGTCGTGCAGTTGGGGTTGCTGATGATCCCCTTGGGCCGGTTGCGCACCTGGGCGGGGTTGACCTCGGGCACGACCAAAGGCACGTCCGGGTCCATCCGGAAGGCACCGGAGTTGTCGACGACGACCACGCCGCGCGACACCGCGATAGGCGCCCACCGCGCCGAGATCTCGTCGGGGACATCGAACATCGCGACGTCGACGCCGTCGAAGACCTCGGGGGTCAGCGCCTGGACCACAAGGCCTTCACCCCGGACGTTGAGAACCTTGCCTGCGGAGCGCTCAGAGGCGACCAGCCGGATCTCGCCCCAGACATCCTCACGCTGGCTCAGGATGCTGAGCATGACGGTGCCAACCGCGCCGGTCGCGCCGATGACAGCCAGGGTGGGTTTGCGAATACTCATCGTCCAGTACCTCCGTAGACCACTGCCTCGCCATCCGAGGAGTCAAGACCGAACGCGGTATGCACGGCCCGCACGGCCTCGTCGAGCTGGTCGTCCCGGGTGATGACCGAGACGCGGATCTCCGAGGTGGAGATCATCTCTATGTTGACGCCGGCCGTGGCCAGAGCCTTGAAGAAGGTAGCGGAAACGCCCGGGTGTGAACGCATTCCGGCGCCGACGAGCGAGAGCTTGCCGATGTGGTCGTCATACAGCAGGGAGTTGAAGCCAACCACCGGCTGGATCCGCTTGAGCGCCTGGACACCCACCGTGCCGTCGGTCTTGGGCAGCGTGAAAGAGATGTCTGTCAGGCCTGTCTCCACAGCCGAGACGTTCTGGACGATCATGTCGATGTTGATCTCGGCATCAGCGACAGCCTGGAAGATCTGAGCCGCCGTCCCTGGGTGGTCGGGCACGCCGACGACGGTGATCTTGGCTTCGCTGCGGTCGTGCGCGACGCCGGCAATGATCGGGGCTTCCACGGTGTCTCCTTCTCCTTCGGGTTGGGTGACGATCAGGGTGCCCTCGCGGTATGAGAACGAGGACCGCACGTGGATCGGCATGTCGAACCGCCGGGCGTACTCGACGCATCTCAGATGCAGGATCTTGGCTCCGGCGGCCGCCATCTCGAGCATCTCTTCGTTGGAGAGACGGGCGATCCGTCGGGCAGTGGGGACGATCCTCGGGTCGGCGGTGAAGACGCCGTCGACGTCCGTGTAGATCTCGCAGACATCCGCGTGAAGTGCGGCGGCGAGCGCCACCGCTGTCGTGTCCGAGCCACCGCGCCCAAGCGTCGTGATGTCCTTGCTGTCCTGGCTCACGCCCTGGAAGCCGGCCACGATCGCAATGTCTCCGTTGTCCAGCGCGCCCCTGATCCGCCCCGGTGTCACGTCGATGATGCGCGCCTTGCCGTGGGTCGAGTCGGTGATGACGCCGGCTTGGGACCCGGTGAAGGAGCGAGCGGTCAGGCCGAGGTTCGCGATGGCCATGGCCAGGAGCGCCATCGAGATGCGCTCGCCTGCGGTCAGGAGCATGTCCATCTCCCGGCCGGGGGGCAGCGGGCTGACCTGCTCAGCAAGCTGGAGCAGGTCGTCGGTCGTGTCGCCCATGGCGGAGACCACGACGCAGACCTCGTTACCGGCCTTGCGCGTCTCGACGATCCGCCGCGCAACGCGCTTGATGCTCTCGGCGTCGGTCAGCGATGACCCGCCGTACTTCTGGACGACCAGGCTCACATGACGCTCCAGGTTGAGGTGGGCGGCGGAGAGGCCAGTTTAGTGGTGCCCGGCTCGCTCCGACGGCTCGGCCGTATGCCGAGATGTCACCGTTCGCCATCTGACCGGTTGTTGGTCGCCTGGTTGCGGGTCACATCGAGACGACAAGAGGGGCCAGCAGGATGTCCGCGAGCTCGCGCTCCACGGACTGCAACCGCCATCGGTCGCTGAACACGGCCAGCAGCACGCCGTCATTGCGCGCGAGCACCTCGACCGAACGCTGACCGCGCAGCCGGTCCCTGCCCTCGGCGTCGGTGCGACGGGCCAGGGAGTACTCCAGCCGGTCGAGCGAGATCGGCGAGTTGAACTCGTGGGCCATCCGGTGCTCGGCGACCTCGAACTGCATAGGGCCGACCGCGGCCAGGACAGGCGCCTGGTCACCTCGCAGGTCCGAACGAAGGACCTGCACGACGCCCTCGTGGTCAAGTTGTTCGATGCCGCGGCGGAACTGCTTGTACCGGCTGGAGTCCTTGGCTCGCGCTACCGCAAAGTGCTCGGGTGAGAACGACGGGATCGGCGGGAAGGTGACCGGCCGCTCGACGTACAGCGTGTCGCCCACGCGCAGTGCGTTGGCGTTGACCAGACCGACGACATCGCCGGGGAAGGCGCGGTCGATGCTGGTGCGCTCGCGGCCCATGACCTGCTGGGCGTACTTCGTGGCGAAGGGACGGCTGGTGCCGGAGTGGGTCACCACCATGCCTCGCTCGAAGATGCCCGAGCAGATGCGTACGAAGGCGAGGCGGTCGCGGTGGGCGACGTCCATGCCAGCCTGCACCTTGAAGACGAAAGCGCTGAAGGGAGAGTCGATCTCACGCGCAAGGCCGTCAACGTCGGGGCGAGCGCCCGGCGCCGGAGCCAGGTCGACCAGGGTGTCGAGCAGGAACCGGACGCCGAAGTTGAGGACGGCCGAGCCGAACATCACCGGGGTGCTCGTGGCCGCCAGGAACCCCTCGGGATCGTGACCGGCACCGGTTGCGACGATCAGGTCGCTCTCCTCGACGGCCTGCCGCCAGGCCTCGCCCTCAAGCGCCTCGGCTGCCTCAGCGTCAAGGTGTTCCTCAGGAGCCACGGTCGCCCCGCCGTCGGTGCGGGTGAACTTGAGATACTCCCCCGTCGACATGTCCAGGACTCCGCGGAAGTCACCCGCGATGCCCACGGGCCAGTTCAGCGGTGCCGGCTGCAGGCCGGTCCGCTGGTGGATCTCGTCCATCAGGTCGAGGGCGTCCTTGCCCGCACGATCC
>JBDTMW010000279.1:0-3250 GCA_039934065.1 Actinomycetota bacterium
GATGTAGCCGACGCTGGCCCAGGTGGCCAGGGTGCCGACCGTGCCGATGACGATGAGCATCGTGACCGTGAGCGCGTCGGCCCGCATGAGGTGGCCGACGCTGAAGAGCTCACCGGACCCGACGTTGAAGCCGAGGCCGGCGGCGCTGGCCAGCACCGACAGCGCGGCCAGAACCGTCACGAAGGCGCTGAGTCGCCGCCAACCGAGCAGTGCCGCGAATACGGCCGCGGCGAGAGGGGCAAGGACCGGAGTCAGAAGGAAGATGTTCATCAGTCGCGCAGCTCCCGAAGCTGATCAAGGTCGGTGCCGCCGAACTCGCGGCGCATGTGCCCGGTGAGCAGACCCAGCACCAGCACGGCGAAGAGCACGTCGAGCGACGCGCCGAGCTCCACGATGAGTGGCACGCCGGAGGTGATGAGGAAGGCTGTAGCCGCAATTCCGTTGTCCAGCATCATGAAACCCACGGCTTGGGACAGGGCGCGCCGCCGGCTGACCATGATGAAGACGGCAATCAGGATCACGGCAAAGGCGGCCGGCACTGCCCTGGTGGCCGGAGAAGGGTCCAGGTTGATGATCGGCCGGGTCACCGCATAGGCCAGGACGGTCAGCGCCGCGGTGATCAGCAGGGATGTGGTGGTGTTGACCAGGGGAGTGCTTTCGCGGCGTTCGTGGTCCTCGGTGCCGGCGGCCCGGGCCAGCAGAAGCGGCAGGGCGACCGCCCGCAGGAGGAGTACGACGACACCGACGGTGACGAGTGCCGTGTCCCCTTGGTAGATGCCGACGGTGAGGGGGATGATGGCCAGCGCCAGGCCTTGCCAGGCCAGCAGCCGGACGATGGCGCGTAGCTCACGGCGCCAGACGACCAGGACAGCGGCCAGCAGAAACGCTCCTGCGGCAAGATCGAGTACGCCGGTGTAGGTGGCTTGGGTCATTCGGTTTCTCTGTTCATGTCGTGGCGGTCAGCTTGTCGGGGTGCCGAGGAAGTAGGACGCGGTCACTGCGAGCAGCGCCAGCAGGAACGAGCCGGCCAGCAGCTCTGGAACCCGGAACAGCCGCAGCTTGGCGATGAATACCTCACCGGCGGCGAGCAGGCCGGCCAGGACAACGACCTTGGCGGCGACCGACGCGAGACCTATCAGCACAGCGAGCAACGATGGGTCAGCGCCGGCAACACCCCATGGCATGAACAGGTTTGCGACCAGCGCGAGCAGGACGGTGAGGCGCATTCCGCTTGCCCACTCGACCAGTGCCAGCTTGGGACCGGCGTACTCAAGCACCATCGCCTCATGAATCATCGTCACCTCGAGGTGGGTCGACGGGTTGTCAACCGGCAGCCGCCCGGTCTCGGCGATGATCACGATGCACAGCGCCACGAACGCCAGCAGGCTTGCCGGCGACACCAGCTGGCTCGGGTTGTTGGCGGTCGCCGACACGATCGCAGCCAGGTTGGCCGACTGTCCCGGAACGGACAGGGCGAACACCGCGAGCAGGATGGTGGGTTCGACGAGTGCGGCGATGGTGATCTCGCGGCTCGACCCCATGCCGCCGAATGCAGTGCCGGTGTCGAGGCCGGCCAGGGTCAGGGCGACCGTCCCCAGGAAGAGAAGTCCGACCACCCCGAACAGGTCTGCCGTCGAGTCCAGCGGCGAGCCGAGGGCAATGAGCGGCGTGATGGCTGCAATCAGGAGCGTGCTGCCGGCCAGGACGGCCGGTGCAAGGGCGAAGACCACCGTCGTCCCTCGCGGCGTGATCTGTTGCTTGCGTAACTGCTTCCTCAGGTCCCGCCACGGCTGGCCGATACCGCCCCCGGCCCGGCCCTCCAGATGCGCTCGGACCTGCCGCATCCCGCCGACGACGAAGGGCGCTGCGAACAGGACGCCGACCACCTGCAAGATGGCCGCAACGACTGCCAGGGAACTCATCGAGCGACCAGCAGAACGATGAGAAGGCCCGCTGCGCCGTATGCGAGGTAGAGGTGCACGCTGCCCGTATGGGCGCGGCGCACGAGCTGTGCCCAGGTCGTGACCGCCTGGACCACCGGTGTGTAGAAGCGCTGTTCCACCGGATCGACCATCCTCGCCTGGTACGTGACCTTCTCGACGAGGTACTGCGACTCGGCGAAGTGGGTGACCTCGACATTGGTGTCGGGTCGCAGGATGTCGTCGAAGACACGCTGCAACGGCTCGGCGAAAGACGTTGCGGTGTATTGCATCCGGGAGTTGAGCGCATCTGCGCCGCACGCCCACAAGGGGGCCACCGCCGGTGCCGGACGATGGCGTACACCCCATCGACCCAGACCGAGTGCGAGCAGAACCGCGATGACCAGCGCGATCGCAAGCAGGCCCGGCGAGATCGACCCGGCGACGCCTGGCAGGCGAAGGATCGTGCTGAACTGCGGACCGGCAGCATCGCCGCCGACCTTGGGCAGCACGGCCAGCACCCGCGTCAGGCTGGGCGCGAATACGACTGGGGCGAGCGCGAATACGACGCATGTGAGCGCGGCCAGCGACATGCCGGCAAGCATGCTGGTGGGTGCCTCTTGTGCGGCCTCGGCGGCCGCCGAGCGTGGCCGGGCCAGGAAGCCGACGCCGAACGCCTTCACCATGGCCGCGATCCCGAGCCCGGTGGTGAGCGCAACGGCACCCACCGACAACGGCATCGCGAGCGCCAACAGCGTGTTGCTGTCGTGGGGGGCGTGGATGAGGCTCTGCAGCAGGAGCCATTCGCTGACGAATCCGGCGCCCAGTGGCAGGCCGGACGCCCCCAGTGCAGCGATGCCGAACATCACTGTGGTGACCGGCATCCGGCGAGCCAGGCCCCCGAGCTTGTCCAGGTCGCGCAGCCCGGTTGCGGCCAGCACAGATCCGGCTGCGAGGAAGCCGAGCGTCTTGAATGAGGCATGGCTGAGCAGGTGTAGAAGCGCTGCGGTCAAAGCGATTGCGGCCACCGCAGGCGCACCGGCCGAGCTGAGGAGAGCGGCGGCACCCAAAGCCAGGGTGATCAAACCCATGTTCTCGGTCGTGGAGTAGGCCAACAGCTTCTTCAGGTCGGTCGCCACCGAGGCCTGCAGCACGCCGAAGACTGCTGAGACGGCCCCGAAGATCATCAGCGTCAAGCCCCACCACTGAGGGCCCGGGCCGAGTATCTGCAGATCGATCCGGATGATGCCGTAGATGCCCATGTTGACCATCGCCGCGCTCATCAATGCGGACACCGGGCTGGGTGCCTCGGGATGCGCCTTGGGCAACCA
>JBDTMW010000280.1:0-3245 GCA_039934065.1 Actinomycetota bacterium
GCCGCAGCTCGGGGTGGGCGTCCAGGATCTCGCCGGCGAAGTCGCGCTTGAACAGGGCGTGCTCGTGGCCGCGGTAGGACACCTCGACCGGGCTGGGGTTGTAGTACTCGCAGACCATCACGTAACGCGACGAGGCAGCGACGAGCTTGTCGTAGACGCCCGGCAGGGACTCGGGGGGCAGGTGGATCAGCACGCCCTTGGTGAACGACAGGTCCCACAGGCGCGTCGGCTCGAAGTCCATCAGGGAGGCGACCTGCACGGTGGCACCACCCCATGCCGCGATCTCGGCAGCGGCCTGGGCGTTGATCTCGACCGAGTGCAGCTCAGCCGCAGGCAGCAGCTCGCGCAGGGCGCGCAGGTTGTTGCCGATGTTGGCCCCGAACTCGATCGCCGAGGTCACATCCGGCGTGTGCGCCAGGATCTTCTCGAACAGAGCGCGGTTGTTGTCGAGCAGCGCCCCGGCGCGGTTGCGGGCGATGTAGTCGTTGCCGAACTCGCCGGCCCACAGCTGCTCCTGGGGGGTCCTGTCGGCGGGCGTCGTGGAGGTCATGCGCCTCACTGTAGGACGCGGCGGGCCAGCATGAGCGTCCCGACGCCGGCGAGTGCGGCCACGGCCACCCGGACCAGCGCCACGGTCCCTGATGTCGGAAGTGCCCCACCGAGGACGCACAGGACGAGCCCGAGCCCGGTCGGCAGCAACAGGGTGGTCTCGCTCCATCGATCGGCGTGGACGTACCGGCGGAGCCACGCGGTGCACACGGCCAACGTGGCGTAGGTCATCGGGAAGCCGACGGCGACAAGCACCAGTGTCTGCCCCCCGGCCAGGAGTGCCACGGCGAGGCCGATCACAAGACTGAGCGGGGTGATCACGGACAGCCCCAGCGAGCGACCGGCTGAGAAGACGAGGTGCACGTTGGCCAGATAGGCCACCGACAGCACGCTGCCGAAGGCGACGATCGCCACTGCCGGCACCAGCTCGAGCGGCGCAAACCCGGCGTCTGCCACCAGCCGCATCAGCCACGGCGAGAGGAGGGCGACCCCGCCGGCGATCAGGGCCGTGAGGGTCGCTATATCTCGGGCGGTGTGTGCCAGGACCGCCCCGCGCTCATGCTTCGGAGCGCGGTAGATGATGGGCGCCCACGAGTTGTTCAGGGCCGAGGTGATGACCGCCGGCGAGCTGCCGACCAGGAGCGCGAGCTGGATGCGGCCGGCAGCCGGGATGCCGTAGAGATGCCCGGCGAGGAACACGAGGGCGCCGTTGGCCAGGAAGAGCGCCACCAGGTGCGGTATGACGGGCAGCCCGAGCCGCAGCGCCGCGCGGGTGTCGCCGGGCTGACGTGCAGGGCGACCGCCTCGCAGGCACAGAACCAGCCCCACCACGGCGGCGAAGGCGTAGCCCGCCACGAGCCCGGTCAGATAGCGCTCTGGGGAGCGATCCGGGACAAGCAGCCCAAGCCCGAGCAGGGGCCCGCCCAGGGTGGCGATCAGGGACAGGACAACGAACGCGACGGGTCTGTCGAGTACCCGTAGCAGCGCCTGGGAGTTCTCGACCACGACGAAGAGGGCGCTCGCGGCCAGCGCCAGCAGCACTGCCTCGCGCAGTGGGACCGACACCGGTCGCTCCCACAGTGGCGACGTCAGGATGACCGCTGACACGAGCCCCACCGTCATCAGCGAGCCGCGAACCAGCAGAGAGCGGGCACCGGCAACTCCGGACCGCGCGAGGATGCCCTGGCGGGTGATGACCGACGGCATGCCGAAGCTACCGGCCATCATTGCGACCTGGATGACCACGATGGCGATGGCCACGACGCCATACCCGGGCTTGCCCAGCAGCCGGGTGACCACGGGCACCACCGCGGCGTTGGCCAGGATCGGCGCCGCCGTGCCGAAGGCGTAGATGGACCCGCGGCCGAGAACACCCTTGCTGGCGGCTGCTCCGGCGGCACCAGATTCGCCGGCTGCACCGGATTTGCTGGACATGCCGGACACGCCGGACACGCCGGACACGCCGCGAGCCTCGCTGTCAGCCTCGGTGCCCACGGGTTGTCCCGGTCAGGTGCCGACGAATTCGCGGATCAGGGCGATCACGCGGTCGACATCGGCGTCGGCGAGGCCGGGGAACAACGGCAGCGAGATCTCCTGCGCGTAGTACGCCTCGGCCACGGGGCACATCCCGGGCTGGTAGCCGAGGTCGGCGTAGACGGGATGCCGGTAGACGGGAAGGTAGTTGACCTGGACGCCGATGCCGTTGGCCCGCAGGTGGTCGTAGAGAGCGCGCCGCCGGCCGTCGCGGATCCGCAGCGGGTAGAGGTGCCACATCGGGTCTGCGCCCTCGCGGCAGGCCGGCAGCCGCAGCTCGTCGATGCCCGACAGCCCCTGGTTGTAGCGGGCGGTGATCGCGTCACGACGGGCCTTGAAGTCGGGCAGCCGGGGCAGCTGGCTGGAGCCGAGAACGCACAGCAGGTCCGGCAGCCGGTAGTTCAGCCCGAAGTGATGGACCTCCTGGTGCCACGGGCCCTCGTCCGGCATTCGCAGCATCGCGGGGTCGCGGACCAGGCCGATACTGCGGTACTTCCTGGCGCGATCGAGGAGGTCATCCAGCTGGCTCACGACGGCGCCGCCCTCGGCCGTGGTGAGGTTCTTGGTCGGGAAGAAGGAGAACGTGGTGACGTCGGCCAGCGTCCCGACGCGCTGGCCGTCGAGCGACCCGCCGATCGAGTGTGCGGCGTCCTCGAGCAGCTGGGCGCCCCCGGCGTGAGCGATCTCGCTCAACGCCGGCGCGTCGATCGGGTGCCCCCCGAAGTCCACCCCGGCAACGACCTTCGTGTGTGTGGTCATAGCGGCTGATACGGCTTGCGGGTCGAGGTTGCCGGTGTCCTCGCTGACGTCTGCGAAGACCACTGTGGCGCCCAGGACTGAGGCGCAGCTTGCGGTCGAGATGAAGGTCAGGGGAGTGGTGATGACCTCGTCGCCGGCGCCGACTCCCATCGCCGCGTAGGCCACATGCAGCGCGGCCGTGCCGGAGCTCACCGAAAGGGTGGGCGCTCCGCAGAGACGGGCGAGGTCTTCCTCGAAGGCGAGCACCGCGGGGCCGGTGGTCAGCCAGTCGCTGCGCAGGACGGCCGCCACGGCCTCGATGTCCGACTCGTCAATGGACTGACGTCCGTAGGGGAGCACGGCTCAGACGTCCGTTTCCAGCAGCTTGGTGATCTCCTCGAGGGTGAACCACTGGTCGTTGGTGT
>JBDTMW010000281.1:0-3234 GCA_039934065.1 Actinomycetota bacterium
CCGCCTCCGCCTCCGCCTCCGCCTCCGCCTCCGCCTCCGCCTCCGCCTCCGCCTCGGAATCATCTGGTCGCCATAGGTCGTTGCGGGCGCGACATTTCGGGAACGTCGAGCATCCCCAGAACTGCCGACCTTGGTATGGTCCGCGGCCCGCTGTTCGAAGCATCATGCGCGACACGCACCGCGGGCAAGTCGAGGCATCCTCAGTCGATCTTGCCTCGGAATTTGATCGAATCTCACAGGAAGCGGATGGTAGGCCAGGACGGCTTTCGCTTCCCCAACCAGCTCGCACCTCCTGTGAGGCTGGTGCGTTTCGCGACGGTACGGACGAGACTTGGTAACCGATGAGCCGACACGCTCCCTGCGGGTGGGCTAGGAACTTGGAGGGATACCTAGCTGATGGACGGCGCCATCGGCCTACGGCCATGAGCCGTTATCGTGATCCGCGAATGCTGTGGCGGCTGCCAGAAGCACGAGCAAGCCGTCGCCCATCTTGAGGTGCGCCGGTGGGGGCGTCGATTCCCAAGTGACCGGCGCCTCAGCACCTTCAAGCGCGATGGATCGTCAGACGCCCGCACTCCTGCGGAGATCTCGACTCCAGACGGGAACCAGATTGAACAGGTCGGCGTCGCGGGCTCGATACGCAGCTGTTGCTGCCGAAGGCGTCACGATCGCGAATTTGACCAACTCGCCAGGCAACTTTTGAGCCACGCGGCCGACGTCCGCGCGGATTACGCATAGCGGGACCGGGTAGCCGCCAGTTACCGGTCGATCAGCAAGCATGACGATCGGCTGACCATCTGGGGGAACTTGCACAGCGCCCATGGGGAGCCCGATCGGGTCGGTTTCGCCAGATCCAGCGAGCGATCTCCCACTTGATCTTAGTCGCACACCGGTCCGATCCGAATGGATGGATACGATCCATTCCGCTCCTTCGACAATAGAGAGAAGATGGCGATGGAGCGCGGGTAGTGCCCTGATTGGTGCTCGTTCGGCCAGGGTTCCTGCCCACCTAAGCAGTGGTGGATGTCGGCTGGTCACCGGAAGCTGATCTCCGGCCTTCAACCGCCGCCCGCGCCATCCTCCGAAACCTGAACGCAGGTCGGTTGACCGGGATCCCAGCACGGGCGGGACTGCTACTCCGCCACTAAAAGCGAGATATCCCCAAACACCGTCCCCTTGGGAGATCTTGATCGTTGCTCCGGCCCGCACAGCGCGACTCGTGTTGGGCGGTAATGGAACCCCATCAACGTCACCTGTCATGCCCCCAGTAAGCGCAATAACGGACCCATCGCCTACTCGAAGAACTGCTCCTTGAAGCGCGATCTCAATGAGTGCCGCGTTCTCAGGGTTGCTCACTAGCCTATTGGCTAACCGGGCGCTCCATTCGTCAACACAGCCTCCATTGGGGATGCCGAACTCACGCCACGATGGTCGCCCTCGCGGATCTTGAATCGAGACTAAGCCGCTTGAAGATACGACTTCGACGAGCAATTTACTGTCCACCTCAAGGTCAAGATCTGATCGGTAGCGTGTCTGCGTGCGCAACGAATCGAACGCGGTCGCCGGGCAGAATGTGCGCGGGCGGGTCACGGTCCGGGTTGAATAGCTCCAGAGTTGTGCGACCCACCACCCGCCAGCCGCCAGGGAGATCTGCGGGATAGATGCCCACCATTCCTCCCGCAATGGCGACCGATCCGCGAGGCGTATTGATCCTCGGTGTACCCAGTCGTGGGACCGTGAGCTCCTCCGGCAGCCACCCTAAGTAAGCAAATCCAGGCGCAAACCCGAGGAATAGGGCGCGGAATGAAGTCATCGTTAGGCGCGCAATGACATCCCGCTCGGTCAGGCCAGACAAGGCAGCGACTGCCGAAAGGTCGGGCCCGTCATCTCCCCCGAAAGCCACTGGAACCATCCGATCGCGTCCGGTCAGAGAACCTGCGCTGGCAGGCTCGCCAAGGACGGAACGGAGCCGGCGGAGGAGCTCCCCACGATCCACTAGCTGCGGGTCGATTTCGATGACGACCGACCGCAAGCCAGACGTGATAGCGGTCGCACCATGGACTGGATTTTGTCGCACGCGCATGGCAATAGCCTGTGCGGACTCGGGGCCCTCCACCTCCACCACGTAGGCGTAGTCGCCGAACGGATGAATCACGGGGTCTCGACAGAGATTCCTGCGCCAGCGAGCGCCTGCCTTACCGCCGCGGCGATTCTTGGAGCACCGGGTGTATCCCCATGACAGCAAATGCTGTCGGCAGGAAGGTTGACAATACTTCCGTCGACGGTCGTTACAGTGCCATGCGTTGCTATCGAAAGTGCCTGAGCAGCGGCTGCATCAGGATCAGTAATGAGGGATCCCTGTTCCGAGCGCGGTTGCAACGATCCGTCCGCTAAATAGCGCCGGTCGGCGAAAGCTTCAGGGACAAACCGAAGGTTCTCCGCAAGTGCCGCTTCCTTCATCGCGTCCGACGACGCGAGGCCAAACATCAGGAGGTCGGTGCTGAAGCGCGATATGGCTCGCGCCATAGCCGCCGCCAGTTTCGGATCGGTGGCCGCTTGATTGTAAAGGGCGCCGTGAGGCTTGACATGTCGCATCTCAATTCCGGCTGCCCTGCAGAACCCCCAAAGCGCGCCGATCTGGTAGCGAACCAGCGATTCTATCTCGGATGGGATGAACGAAATTGGCCGCCGGCCGAACCCGATCAAATCGGGATATCCAGGGTGCGCTCCAACGGCCACGTTGTGCCGCCGGCAGAGCGCAACGGATAGCTCCATTACTTTGAAGTCACCTGCGTGGAAACCACACGCCAAGTTCGCACTGCTAATGTGTTGTGTTAGGTGTTCATCATCGCCGAGCTCCCAGCGTCCGAAGCTTTCCCCCACGTCGGCATTCAAGTCCATATCGCGCCCCGATTACCTCGCACATTGTCATGAAGCCGAGGTTGCATGTGACTATCGAGCGGGTACGATCCTAAGCCTCGACCGCTCATCGAAGGAGGTAACGTCTCCTGCGTCAAAGGCATCCCAATCAGCCGACCGGCGTCTCAGTAACAAGCGATGCGCCCGCTGCCTGAG
The DNA here is from genome assembly GCA_039934065.1 of Actinomycetota bacterium. Taxonomy (GTDB): domain Bacteria; phylum Actinomycetota; class Actinomycetes; order Actinomycetales; family Dermatophilaceae; genus UBA4719. The sequence goes on from JBDTMW010000281.1 coordinate 3,076, forward strand.
GAACAAGCTCTTCAGCGAAGTGGCACCTGGACTGACCACGTCCCGCAACCCGACGCAGTTCAGGCATTTCAGTCGAACACTTGTCGGGTCGGCCAAGTTTCTCGCGTAGCCAGCAGCGTGTATGGAGACGACTCCCGCAGGCACCGCGGCGGCAATGGC
>JBDTMW010000282.1:0-3226 GCA_039934065.1 Actinomycetota bacterium
GTGGATCCCCCGCTCACGACGGTCCATCAGCCGATCCGTCGAAAGGGCGAAGAGGCGGTCCGCCTGCTTCTGACCGTCGTCGAACGACGGGATCTGGCCAAACCCGAGCACCGCCGACTGGAGACGCGCCTCATCGTGCGTGGCTCCACCGGTCCCGTGCCACTTCTGTGGGAGGAGGTGGCCGGGGCACAGCACTGAGGTCTTCGCGGCGAGCTCCCGAGTCCGGTGCGACTCGCCACCACGAACCGTACCGAACCATCGGTCGCACCTCGCGGCGACCACGATGCCGGGTCCCCCGGCGCATGCCGGCCCTGACCGGCGCAGGAAACCAGAACGCACAAGGCCGACCGGAACCATCCGGCCGGACCAGAGAGGAGATCAAGACAACCGATGAACCGACATCTTCGACTCGCCGGCCTCGTGGCAGGTGTGGCCATCGTGGCCGCGGCCTGCTCCACGAGCACGGCCAGCACGGCTCCGTCCGCGGGGGCGCCCAGCGTGGCTCCGAGCGCGGCACCAAGCGACGCCAGCGCCGCCCCGTCCGCCGACACTGGTGCCCTTGCCTACACGGGCGAGATCACCGTTTGGAACACCCAGCGCGACATCGAGAACGTCGAGCTCCAGAAGCAGGTCGTGGCCTGGGAGGCCCTGCACCCCGGCATCACCGTCAAGACGGACCTCGTCCCATTCGATGGCGCCGACAAGAAGTACACCGACGCGGCCAATGCCGGGAGCCAGCCGGACATCTTCCGCGCAGACATCGGATGGACACCCACGTTCGCAGATGCGGGCATGCTGCTTGACCTGACGAGCTCCTTCCCGGCTGACTTCCAGTCCCAATTCCTGCCGGCCCCGATGGGAACGGCGCTCTACGCGGGTGGGATGTATGGCATCCCGCAAGTCACCGACGCCCTGGGCCTGCAGTGCAACAAGGCCCTGCTGACGGAGGCCGGCCTGTCGGCCGCGCCGACCAGCTGGGACGAGCTCGTCTCGGCGGGCACCAAGGTCACCGACCTCGCCAACCAGAAGTACGGCTTCTACATGCGTGGCGACTCATACTGGTCGCAGCCCTTCATCTGGGGCTGGGGCGGCACCCTGTTCAGCGTCAACGACCAGGGCAAGGTCACCAACATCGGCGTCAACTCGCCCGAGTCCGTCAGCGGCTGGACCTACCTCAAGGAGAAGATCCTCGGCACGGTCGCACCGGCGACCTGGGACTTCAAGACCGACTACGACAACATGAATGCGGGCTTCAAGGCCGGCACGACCATGTGCATCCTGCAGGGTCCGTGGCAGGTCGCCGACATCCTCAAGGGCGCTGCCTTCACCGACCCGACCAACCTCGTCATCGCTCCGGTCCCGGCCGGCGTGGATGGCAAGACCGGCTCCCCGGTCGGCGGCCACAACTGGGTCGTCGCCAAGGACGTCGGCGCGAATGCTGACAAGACAGCAGCCGTGGCCAGCTTCCTCACCTACATGACCGCCCCCGAGCAGCAGGCCACCCTGGCCAAGAGCCTCGGGCTTCTTCCGACCAACATCGCCGCCTACGCCATCCCGGACGTGGCCAGCGATCCGCTCATCAACCAATGGAATGCCGTCCTGGCTGCCGCGACCAACCGGTCCGGTGTCCCCGGCTCCTCCGCGATCTACGACTCGTTCACCAAGAACTACCAGGCCTTCCTGATCGGCGACGCGACCGCGCAGGCAGCCCTCGACACGACCGCCAACACGTGGCAGACCGTCGTGTTCAAGGACCAGATGGCGCAGTAGACTCCACCTGGAGTGATCACTGGGTGACCGTCGGTCTCCGACCGGCGGTCACCCTGCCCACCGATCTGGACTGCTTGGGAGGGTAGGCCGTGCGCTCAAGGGCTTGGATCGCCTGGGCCTTCATGACCCCTGTGCTGGTGGTCATGGCCGTGATCGTCTTCTACCCGTTGGCGGTCGGCTTCTTCCAGACCTTCACGAACATCGACGCCGGCAATCAGGGCACGCGCTTCAAGCCGCCAAGCTGGGTATTCGTCGGACTACAGAACTACATCGACATCCTGACCGGCGCGAACACCAAGTTCTATCCCGTCCTGATCTGGACCGTCATCTGGACGGTCGTGAACGTCTTCTTCCACTACACGATCGGGCTCACTCTGGCCCTCGCCCTGAATCAGAAGTTCCGTGGCCGGACTGCCTATCGGATGGCGTTGCTCCTGCCATGGGCGGTGCCCGCCTACATCACGGCCATCGCCTGGTTGTTCATCTTCAACGGCGAGTACGGCCTGCTCAACAACATCCTGGGCGTCTTCGGCATCCCCAGGGTCGCCTGGCTGTCCACCTGGCCCTGGTACTACATCATGCCGATCATCGTGAACGTCTGGCTTGGCATCCCATTCATGATGGTCACCCTTCTAGGGGGGCTCCAGTCCATCCCGGAGGACCTGTACGAAGCCGCCCACATGGATGGCGCGAGCCCGATCCAGGCGTTCTGGAACATCACGCTGCCGCAACTCAAGTCGGTGAGCTCCACGGTGATCCTCCTGGGCTGCATCTGGACGTTCAACATCTTCGTTGTGATCTTCTTCATCACTGGCGGCGGTCCGGCCGGGAAGACGGACATCCTCGTCACCTACACCTACAACGGGTTCACGTTGGGCCAGTACGCCATCGCCGCGACGTACGGGTTCCTGATCTTCAGCCTGTTGCTGGTGTTCAGTAGCATCTATCGCCGAATGGCCCGAGAGTCGTGAGGAGACGGCGATGAAGATGTCGCGACGCCAGCGCGTATTCACCCACACCCTGCTCATCATCTTCGCGATCTGGTCGATCCTCCCGGTCTTCTGGACGCTCCTCACGAGCTTCAAGCCGGAGAGCAAGATCTTCTCGACCCAGATCAAGCTCATCGACGACCCGACGCTCGAGAACTACACCGCCTTGCTGACCCGTGGCGACTTCGTCCACTGGGCGGTCAACTCGCTGTACGTGTCCATCGTGACGACGATCTTCGCCGTCTTCCTTTCGGCGACCTGCGCCTACGCCATCTCCCGGTTCAGGTTCCGAGGCCGCAGCTCCGCCCTGTACATCTTCCTGGTCGCCCAGATGTTCCCGGGCGTCATCCTGCTGATCCCGTTGTTCGGCATCTTCACGAACCTCAAGCTCATCGACACGCCCTACGCGCTCATCCTGTCGTACGCGACGTTCGCGATCCCCTTCTGCATCCTGATGCTGAAGAGCT
>JBDTMW010000283.1:0-3223 GCA_039934065.1 Actinomycetota bacterium
AACTGCAGGACCTTCATCCCGGGCAGGCCAAAACGGGTCCGCAGCGCCTCGACCTCCGAGGTGATGACTCCAAGGTCCTCTGCCACCAACGACCCTGGCCCTGCGGTGTCTACCAGAACGGACAGGATGTCTGCGCCGGGCCCTGGGACCCACCGGCCTTCACGGGCCGTGGGTGCGTCGGCAGGCACGTGCCAGGCCGCTTCGAACGCCCGGAAATGATCGATGCGGACCAGGTCGAACAGGTCGCGCTGGCGCGCGATCCGGCGCCGCCACCAGTCGAACCCGTCCGCCGCCATCGCATCCCAGTCGTAGTGCGGGTTGTTCCAGCGCTGGCCCTCGGCCGCGAAGTAGTCGGGGGGACAACCGGACACCGTGATCGGGCGGCCCTCCTCGCCCAGCTGGAACAGCTCCCGCGACGACCACACGTCGGCACTGTCGAGGGACACAAAGATCGGGAGGTCCCCGAACAACAGCACACCCTTGGACGCGGCGTACTCGCGCAGGCGCGCCCACTGCACAGCGAAGACCCACTGCTCGAAGCGCAGCGACTCCAGGCGGTCGCTGAGTGGAGCGAGCGTGTCCGCGACCGACCGCGGGTCACGGTCGCGCAGGGCGGGTGCCCAGGACAACCAGGGAGCGTGCTCGTGCAGCTCGCGCAGGGCCGTGAACTCGACGTACGGATCCAGCCAGTCGGCTTGGGCGGCACACCACGACGAGAAAGCGGAGCGCTGGGGTTCCTCCAGCGCTGAGGGAGTCTCGAGATGGTCAGCAGCCTGGTGTTCCCGGCTGATCATCGCGGCGTTGCCCGCCATCGCGGACAGCGCGTTGTAGGGCGAACCATCCCCCGGGTGCGTCGGCGCCAGTGGTAGCACCTGCCAGACCGAGCAACCGGCTGCAGCGAGGAAGTCAATGAACCGGTAGGCCTCGTCACCGAGGTCGCCGGCGTTCGGACTCTCGGAGGGCCCACGTCCTGGCAGGGACGTGACATGCAGGAGTACGCCTGCCCGACGACGGTCGAACGGCCTGTCCTGCTCCTCCATGACATTCCCTCCGTCGACAATGCGAGCGTAGCCGAGCACACCGCTACGCGCGGAAGGCCAACGGGTTGCGCCCGGATGGCGAGGGCAAAAGACCGCCGTCGCCAACAGGAAGACAGTTGCCCGATGCGCTAGCGACCTCACAGCAGAAGGCGCTCGCCGGTATCGGTGTGTGAGTAGCGCGATGCTCTCGGCCCAGGTGAATCCCGCGAGACGTGCACGTCGCACAGCGACTTCTTCCCGCCGCGACTAGTCCCGCCGCGCTTCCCGCACGGCGGCCTGGGCCGATCAACGGCACTTCTCGGCAGGCCCGGTCAGGTGTCGGAACGTCGCACCATGGCCGCGATCACAACCAGCCAGAGGGGGAAGAGCATGCACGGCACGAAACCGCCGGGGCCGAGCGGCGCCATGGCACCGATGACAATCGACGCCCAGGCAAGCCAGGTAGGGAGGGTGGCTTCCTTCAGGGCTGTGATGCCGACCCCCACCATGGAACACATGAGCCCGATCATGGCGGGAGGGAAGTTCGTGGTGTCCAGGATGTTGATGGCTTGTACGACCTGAATATCCCCGATCCCAACTGCCTTGTGTAGCGCGAGGGAGGTCACGGCGAAGCTGGCAATGGTCCAGGCCATGGTGACGAATCCGATGAACGCTGCGTCGCCTGTCCAGTGGCGGGTCCTGGCGGCCAACAGCGAGCGTAGGGCTGCGCCGTAGAAGATCAGCAGGCCGGCGGCCACCATGGCGGCGTAGGTCATCAACTGACTGGTGAGGTCGCTGACGCTGTAGCCGGCGATCAGTTTGGTCGGGTCGTCTTCGGGGGAGCGGTCGCCACCGGTCGTTATCAAGACGGCGAAGACCAAGAGGTAGAGGCTGCCGAGTGCGACGAGTAGCCGTCGTGACGGCAGCGGCCCTCGCACTGTTGTCGCGGCGGGGGCGTGGCCTGGTTCGGTCGTGGTGGTCATGGGAGCCTCTTTTCGACGAGGCCGCGCGGGTGGCGGCTGTTGTCGTCGAGCCTGCGGCGCGCATCGGGTCGGCGCGTCGGAGTAGGCACCACACTTCTTTGCAGTGCAGACCCTGACGCTGCCGCCGCACAATGGTGTCAGCATGGGGCGCGTGAGAACCTCCCGTAGCGGCGCTTTGGTTGCCGGGATCTGCTGCCTCCTCGCGCTCACGTTGGTCGCCATGATCGGCTTGGACCGCGTTCTGGTCCACCTCGGCAGGCCAGACCTGGTGGCGCTGCGAGGTGAGAACTGGGTTCTGGTCGCAGCGCTGGTCAGTGCCGGGGTGGTTGGTGCCGCACTCGCTGTGGGCCAGCCACGGCATCCCGTCGGCTGGCTCTTCTTGGCTCTGTCGGGAGCGATGCTGTTCTCCGGCGCCGTGGACTACTACACGGACTTCGCTCTGCGCGTTCGGCCCGGTTCCCTACCACTCGCCGACTTTGCCGCGGTCCTGGGGGACAAGAGCTTCGTGCCATGGTTGGTCCTGGTGGCCCTGATCCTCCACTTGACGCCCGATGGTCGATACCTCGGCCCGCGATGGCGTGCCGCGGCGTGGGTGACGATCGTCGCCGGGTTCGTTTCCTTCGCTCTGGGCCTGATGTCCTCACGGCCTTTGTCGCCGCCGTACGAGGACGTGGAGAGCCCCCTGCAGGTCACTGCCGTCCAGCCGGTCATCGACGTCGTCGCCGGCTGGTCGATTGCCGTGGTGGGGATCGGGCTGGTAGTCGGTGGAGTGTCGGTGCTGGTCCGCTTCCGGCAAGCGACCGGCACCGAGCGTCAACAACTGCACTGGTTGGCGTTCGTGGTCGTTCCGCTGCCGCTCTTCGTGCTCGGGTCGTTCGTCGCCGCGCGGCTCGAGCAGGGGGCATTCCTGATCGCCGCGACGGGCGGGTTCGTGCTGCTCGTACCCGTGGCGGCAGGTCTCTCGGTGAGCCGCTTTCACCTCTACGACGTCGAACGGCTCCTCTCCGCCACCATCACCTACGTACTGCTCACCACGGCGCTGATCCTGACCTACGGGTTCGTGGTGCTGGTCGGTGCCCGTGGGAGCGAGGGCTGGTCAGACTCCCCCGTAGTGGCGGCCACGGTGGGGGCACTCGCAGCTGCGGCACTCGCGGCGCCGCTGAGAGGCGGGATCCAGCGGCAGCTCGACCGTCGATTCAACCGACGCCAGTTCGATGCCCG
>JBDTMW010000284.1:0-3203 GCA_039934065.1 Actinomycetota bacterium
TCTTGTAAACAGGGGGTTGGGGGTTCGAGTCCCCCCGTCGGCTCTCCTGTCCGCTCCGTCCGGCGGCGCAGTCAAGGTCGCTCAACAGGTTCGATGCCAGGAGTCGAGATCAAGTCACGGTTGTTCGGGCGCGGCGCGACCCGCCTTGACGGTCCATGACAGGCGGCGACGCAGCCACAGGGCGACGTAGACCAAGCCGAGCAGCACGGGCACCTCGATGAGCGGGCCGACCACGCCGGCCAGCGCCTGTCCGGAGGTAACCCCGAAGACCCCGATCGCCACCGCTATGGCGAGCTCGAAGTCGTTGCTGGCGGCCGTGAACGCCAAGGTCGTCGTCCGCGGGTAGGTCAGGGACAGTGCGCGTCCGATGCCGAAGCCCACGAACCACATGACGAAGAAGTAGCCGAGCAGCGGAAGGGCGATCCGGGCCACCGTCAGCGGTTCGGAGGTGATGGTGTTGCCCTGCAGCGCGAACAGGACGACCACGGTGAACAGCAGCCCCCACAAGGCGATTGGGCTGATCTTGGGCAAGAGCTTGGACTCGTACCACTCCCTGCCCTTCGCCCTTTCGCCCAGAGTCCGGGTGAGATATCCGGCGACCAGCGGGATGCCCAGGAAGATCGCGACGATCTTCGCGATGCCGAGCATGGAGATATCCAGAGTTGACTGTTCCAGCCCCAACCAACCGGGCAGCACCTGCAGGTAGAAGTAGCCCAGGGCTGCGTAGGCGAACACCTGGAACACTGCGTTCAGGGCAACCAGGACCGCCGCCATCTCGCGGTCACCACAGGCCAGGTCGTTCCACAACAGGACCATCGCGATGCACCGGGCGAGCCCGACGAGGATGACGCCGGTCCGGTATGCCGGCTGGTCCGCCAGCAGGAGCCACGCGAGGGCGAACATCACGAGCGGGCCAACGACCCAGTTCATCACCAGTGACGCCGCCATCATCCGGCGATCCGCGGTGATCAGGCCGATCTCGTTGTAGCGAACCTTGGCAAGGACCGGATACATCATCAGCAGGAGGCCGATTGCGATCGGCAGCGAGGTCTGGCCGATCTTCACGGCGTCCAGGGCCTCGTTGAGACCGGGGACGACCCGACCCAGGACGAGCCCAAGGGCCATCGCCAAGCCGATCCACATCGGCAGCATTCGGTCCATCGCCGACAGGCGGGCAATGACCGGCGCGTCTGACAGGTCCGGCTCCCGGGCGGCGGGCGTTCTTGGACGCATGGTCACAGGCAGGGTCTCCGGATCTGTAGGGCGTCGCGGGCTTGGACCGCAAGCTCGGTGAGGGTGTCGGCCAGGGATGCCAACGCCTCTGGCCGCAACCGGTAGTAGGTGTAGCGGCCGGCCGGCTCGGTCTCCACCAGTCCGGCTTCTCGAAGCACCCGCAGATGGTTGGACAGGTTCGTCTGCCGGGCACCCGTGAGCTCGACCAGATGGCAGGTGCACAGCTGCTCCTTCGCCAGCAGCTCGACGATCTGGCGTCGGAGGGGATCGGCGATGGCCCGGGCCAACCCATCAGTGGTCGCTGACTTCAGCATGCCCTGACCTTACTGGGCGTGTCCCATGTGGGTTCCGGAGTCGGCGCCGGGGGAGAGAACGGGGGCAGACTCAGGAGGGTGAACGCCCACGCGACCGCGGCGCCGACCATTTCGCCGACCCCGACAAGGCGTCGCACCATGACATGGGCACTGGGACTCACTGGGGTCACACTGATCGGCCTCGCCGTGCTGAGTGCGGGGCTCTTCGTGATGCTGGCGCTCGTAGTCGGCTCCATGAGGGTGTTCGCCCCAGAGGCCGAGATCTCGTCTCCCGACTCAGGCACATTCGTTTGGGCGTTCGCCCTGGCTGCCGGAGTCGCCCTGGTCACGACTGCCGGAGTGGCTCGGCTGGCCGAGTGCACCGCGGCACGGCGGTGGCCGCCGGTTCTGCAGGGGCTCGCTGCCGCAGTCGTGGCTGCCTTGCTGTCGCTGGTGGTACTGCTACTCCGGCTAGGCCTCGATCCGGTCGGCTTCCTTTCCGCCCTGGTGCCCTGAGTTTCGTACGTGGCGCGTCCACGACGGTCTTCACGGAACCTTCATGGAACTGCGGGAGGAATCGCGGGGTGCAGAGCCGAGAGTGATCTCGGAGACCTGCTGATGCGGGTCTTCCGTGTGCGACCAGCACGGGACGACGACTTTGGGAATAGCACCATCGTGAAGAGCTTGAACGGAATCCGCCTGATCGTGATCTCGGCCGTCGTCCTGGCTGGCGCCGTTGCCAGCGTCGTTGTCGTCATGATGTTTTCGACGGGGTCGGCGTCCTCCGCCCTGGCCGGGATGCCCACGTACATGCCGGGGATGGAGATGTCGGGGAGTGCACCCGCGCCCACGGCGTCGCCACATGCGCCGGGGGGGTTGGACATGCCTGGGTTGGACATGCCGGGGGCTCACGAGCACAGCCATGTGACCGGTGCTGCTGCAACCCGGCCGTTGGCGGCGGTCCTGGGCACGTTTGGTGGTGGAACAGCAGCAGTGCTGCTGAGCGCCGGGATGTTGCGCCGCAAGGATCGTGCCCGAAGCCTTGCCAAGAGTGCCGCTCGTATCGCGCGAAGGAACCGGAAGTGAGCCAGGACCTCCAGAGCCGGCAGCAGAGCTCGTCGCGACTCGAGCGTGCAGTGGGGGCCCGGACGGACCCCGACGACGTGCAGTTCGACCGCCAGCCGGACGAACGCCTCGGACGCGACCTGCTGAAGAACCGCTTCGTCTCCGCGGTGATGCGCAGCCGGTGGTACCCCGGCGCCTTCCAGATCCCGGTCGCGGCCGTCTTCGGCCTGGTCGCCTACCAGCTGCTGGCCGGGCCCTCCAAGGCGCATGAGAACGCCGGCACAGCGCTGATGTGGGTGCTGTGGTGGCCCGCACTCCCGCTGGTGTACGTGCTCTTCGGGCGGTTCTGGTGCGCGGTGTGTCCGTTCGCGGCGATCTCTGACTTCGTCCAGAAGCTCGTCGGCGCCAACCGGCCTGTCCCGGCCTTCCTGAAGAAGTACGGCATCTGGGTCATTGACGCCACGTTCCTGGCCATTACCTGGGCCGACCACGTGTTCGGGATCGTCGGGTCACCCTGGGGTTCTGGGATCCTGCTGCTGCTGCTGACCTTCTCGGTGATCGTGTCCGGGGCGTTCTTCCAGCGGCGGACGTTCTGCCGGTACCTGTGCTTCC
>JBDTMW010000285.1:0-3199 GCA_039934065.1 Actinomycetota bacterium
GTGTTGACGAACTGGGCCCACATCGCCCTCCGCTGGTCAGGGTCGGCGGACAGGGCCAACGCCGACAGGTCCACGAGAGCCCGGCCTGACTGGATCGGCACAGCGTCCACGGCCAGCACCGTGCGTGCCGGAACGCCGGTCTGCACGGCGCCGGTCAGGTAGGGCGGCACCGGCGCCAGCTGCGCACGGGCCAACGTCGTGGCCAGCCCGGAGGTGATCGGGAACCACCGCCGGTCTCCCACGATCGTCCGCGCGGACTTGGAGACATAGGCGATCGTGAAAGGCCGATAGATTCGGTCCAGATCTCTGGCGCTCAGCCACAGGCCAAACCCCTTCGGTGGCAGTGCGATTCGCCAACCCATGGCAAGTTTCTGCATCCCGAAGGTGGCTTGCACCGAGGTCCCGGCCGGAGTCTCGCGATAGCGGCCGGTGTCGTCGACCTCAGCGACGATCGACGCTGTCACCCGCACCGTCGTCGGAGTCAGCAACTCGACCTTGAGCGCCGAGTCATCGGCGTAGACCTCAACGCCCGAGTCCGGGAGCCACTGGTCTTTGACGTTGGGGGTGAAGAAGGAGCGGGCGATCGCGTGGTCATCGTCGAAGCTTGCACCGGCGCCGGCTCGCAAGAAGCCGCGCACGATCTGATCCGGGGTCGCGCCGGGCGTCGGGCCGTCCGGCTGCACCTGAATCGGTTGGCCGGCAGCCTCCCCGACCGGCGAGCCCTGTTGCACCGGGCTTTCGGTGGGCAGTCCCCCGCAAGCGCTCAACGCGGCGGCCACCACCAGTGCGACCCACGCCGCCCCGGGCCGAGCGCGTCTCATGTCTCCGCACTCCCTGCAGCCGGGACCGGCTGGTATGCCGTGCCCTGCGTCTGGGCGGCTTGGCTTGCGTCCTCGTCGGGCGTGAGCGGTAAGGGTGAACGCTCGATCTGGACGCCACTGCGCCGAGGCAACGTGAGGCGGAAACAGGAACCCACGCCGGGCTCACCCCAGGCCTGCAGCCACCCGTCATGCAGTCGGGCGTCGTCGTGTGAGATAGCCAGTCCCAGCCCGGTGCCCCCGCTGGTGCGAGCCCGGGCGGGGTCGGCACGCCAGAAGCGGGTGAAGACCAGGGCGGCCTCCCCCGGACGCAGTCCCACCCCAGAGTCCCGCACAGAGACGGCAACCGCGGCCTGGTTGACGCCGAGCCGGATCACCACCGGCCGCCCCTCACCGTGCTCTATGGCGTTGATCAGCAGATTGCGCAGGATCCGTTCAACTCGCCTCGGGTCGATCTCGGCGACACAGGGGCCCTCGGTCGGGATGACCTCTAGGCGACTGCCCCGAAGAGCGGCCAACGCAGCGACCGACTCGACAGCGCGTTCGGACGTGTGCAGTAGATCCGTGGCCTCCAGATCGAGGACCGCCGCACCTGCGTCGAAGCGGCTGATCTCAAGCAGGTCCGCCAACAAGGACTCGAAACGGTCAATCTCGTTGTGCAGCAACTCTGCTGACCGCGCGACGGACGGGTCGAAGTCCCCACGCGAGTCGTGGATCAGGTCTCCCGCCAAGCGGATCGTCGTCAAGGGAGTGCGCAGCTCGTGGGACACGTCCGAGACGAACCGCTGCTGCAGCCGCGAAAGGTCCTCCAGCTGGCGGATCTGCTTCTGCAGGCTGTCAGCCATGGCATTGAAGGACTTGCCCAGCTTGGCGATGTCGTCCTCGCCGCGGGCCCGCATACGTTCATTCAGCCGACCGGAAGAGAGGCGTTGAGCGACCAGCGCGGCCCGGCGTACCGGATCGACGACCAGGCGAGTCACGACGAAGGCGACCGCACCCAGGAGGAGCACCAACGCGATACCACCCAGGGCGAAGGTCCTGCCGACGACCTGCAACGTCTGTTGCTCACGATCGAGGGGAAACACGAAGTACATCTCGTACTGCCCGGCCACCGGCAAGGTCACTCGCGACCCGATGATCACCGCGGAGACTGGCACTCCGTCGGGGGAGCTGATCGAGATCAGCTGTACCTGCTGGTGGCCCGGATCCGCCGCGATGGCGTCGCGCAGCTGGGCCGGCACGCTGAGGAGCCCCACATCACTGGAGAGAACGGTGGGAACGCTCGCTGCATCGGTGTTGTTCGTGGCCCGGGTCAGGATCACCTCGCGTGACTGGTCTGCCCCTGGGGATGCCGCCTGCCCCACGACGTCGAAGGCGAGCTGGGTGAGGCTGACCGCGTCCGTACGGCCGGCGGAGTCGAAGCGGGACTGTGCGGCGCTGGCGTGGGACGCGGCTTCGGCGCGGGCCGTCTGGATGCGGTCGCTGACCAGACCATCTGCAATGCGCTGATACAGGTAGGTGCCCAGCAGCAGGACGACGATGAGTCCGAGCAACATCGTTGACACGATGACCCGGAACTGAAGGGATGCCCGCCACAGGTGCAGTGTCCAGCGGACCGCCGACAGCAGCACGGATCGCACAAACCGCGCCAGCGTCTGCATCCATCGCACGATCCGCGCACGCGCAGTGGCCAGCCGTGACGGGGTCACGCTGACCAAGCGACTCGGCGTGGACATGACCTAAGCAGGACCCGCCTTGTAGCCGACCCCGCGGACCGTCACGACGATCTCGGGGTTCTCGGGGTCCTGCTCGATCTTGGAGCGAAGGCGCTGGACGTGGACGTTGACCAACCTCGTGTCGCCGGCGTGGCGGTATCCCCAGACCTGCTCAAGCAGCACCTCGCGGGTGAACACCTGCCAAGGCTTGCGCGCCAGAGCGACGAGGAGGTCGAACTCCAGCGGTGTCAGTGACAATGCCTTGTCATCGCGCTTGACCATGTGGCCGGCCACATCGATGCTCAGGTCGCCGATCTGGAGCCCCTCGGACTCAGGCTCGTCGCTGCGACGCAGTCTGGCCCGCACTCGCGCGATGAGCTCCTGCGGTTTGAACGGTTTCAGGACATAGTCGTCGGCGCCGGACTCCAGACCGACCACGACGTCCACGGTGTCGGTGCGCGCCGTCAACATGACGATCGGCGTGCCTGACTCGGCGCGGATGCGGCGGCACACCTCGATGCCGTCGATCCCCGGCAGCATCACGTCCAACAGCACGATGTCCGGGCGGCTCTCACGAAACAACGCCATCGCCGAGGATCCGTCGGCGCAATGCACGACGTCCAGCCCCTCGTTGCGCAGGACGATGCCCAGCATCTCGGACAACGC
>JBDTMW010000286.1:0-3186 GCA_039934065.1 Actinomycetota bacterium
GCAACATTCGCCATGTACGAACTTGAACGAGGCGCAATGTGCCCCGCGAGCCTAGGGTGTCCAGATGACCGTCTCAGACTCAACCGGCGCTGCCATCGCTGCATCGGCCACTCATCTTCCGATGAACGATTCCCAAGACTTCGACGACGTCGAACGCGGGTTGATCGCTCGAAGTGACAATCGGCAGATCCGCGCGACCGACGGGCGAGTGGTGTGGGACCTCGATGCCTACGCGTTCCTGGACGGCGAGTGCCCGGACACGGTGCACCCGAGCCTGTGGCGCCAAGGTCAGTTGCTGATCAAGGACGGCCTGTTCGAGGTGACTCCGGGCATCTACCAGGTCCGCGGCTACGACCTGTCGGTGATCAGCTTCCTGGAGACTGACTCCGGTGTCGTCGTGGTCGATCCGCTCATCAGTTGTGAGACCGCCGCCGCCGCGTTCGCCCTGTACAGCGTGCATCGTGGGGAGCGTCCCGTCGTCGGCATGATCTTCACCCACTCCCACGCCGACCACTTCGGCGGCGCCAAGGGAATCCTCACCGAGGAGCAGGTGGCCGGCGGCGTCCCGGTGATCGCACCAGCCGGTTTCCTCGAACACGCCGTCTCCGAAAACATCATGGCCGGCACGGCGATGACCCGTCGCGCGGGCTACGCGTATGGGGCAGCGCTCGAGAAGAGCCCGGTTGGACAGGTGGGGGCTGGTCTTGGCCAGACGACCTCAACCGGCGAGGTCAGCCTGATCCCGCCGACCGTCGATATCGAGCGGACGGGCCAGGAACTGACCATCGACGGCCTTCGCATTGAGTTTCAGCTCACTCCGGGCACCGAGGCGCCAGCCGAGCTCAACTTCTACCTGCCCGATGCTCGTGCGCTGTGCACGGCCGAGAACACCTCGCATACTCTCCACAACATCCTGACGCTGCGCGGGGCCGAGGTACGCGATGCCCGCGCATGGGCCGACTACCTCACCGAATCCATCGCCCTGTTCGGCGACGACCTCGAACTCGCCTTTGCCTCCCATCACTGGCCGACCTGGGGGCGGGAACGTGCTGTCGAGTTCCTCTCGGCCCAACGAGACATGTACGCCTATCTGCACGACCAGACGCTGCGATTGATGAACCAGGGCTATATCGGTAGTGAGATCGCCGAGATGATCCAGATGCCGCCGGCCCTGGACCAGATGTGGAGCACTCACGGCTACTACGGCTCAGTGAGCCACAACGTCAAGGCGATCTATCAGCGCTACATGGGTTGGTACTCCGGCAACCCGGCTCACTTGTGGCAGCATCCGCCGGTCGCCGCTGCGCAGCGTTATGTGAGCGCCATGGGCGGACCCGACGCGGCGCTGGGCATCGCGCGTAAGGCTTACGCCGACGGCGATTACCGCTGGGCCGCTGAGGTTCTCGACCGCATCCTGTTCGACGACGAGACGAACGAGGTCGCCCATGCTCTGCAGGCGCAGACCCTCGAGCAGTTGGCGTTCGGCTGTGAGAATGGCACTTGGCGAAACGTGTACCTCGCGGGTGCCTACGAGCTGCGCAACGGCGTGTTCGGAACCCCGGTATCCACCGCGGGCCTCGCCTCCGGGCTCAGCGTTGAGCAGGTGTTCGCGAGCATCGCGGTGCGCATCGACGGTCCGCGGTGCTGGGACGAGCACGTTGTCGTGTCCTGGGTGTTCACGGACCTGGATCGGGTCCACGTCACGGAGCTGCGAAACGGCGTCCTGATCCAGCGCCTTACGTCGGCGCCCGCTGACGGTTCAACGACGCTGACGCTCACCCGCACCGCACTGATCGGGATCGTCAGCGGAACGCTGGACATCGGTGCGGAGGTTGAGCAGGGTGCCATCGTCGTGGCGGGTGACGCGAGTGATGTGCAGCGACTTTTGGGCGCCGTTGGACCGGTAGACGAGAACTTTCCGATCGTCACGCCGCGTCGGCCGTAACGCCCGGACGCATCCGTTGGCGTACGGCTGTGCTTCATGACCAGGGCCGGCAGTCCGCTAGCGAGGTGATCGCTCCCATGTGGCGATCCGGTGGCTGAGCCCAGAACCTCCAGCAGGAACGCCGGCTCTCGAGCGGCTCTAACCAGGCACCTCACAAGTTCCAGGCCGAGGTGGGAATACTCTCGGCCTGGAGACGTTGTACGGTACATCGCGATACATCGTGATACGTTCAAGAAGGCAACAAGGCCATCCTGACTGAGAACGAAATGAGACAGAACTGTGAAACACCCATCTACGAAGTACCCATCTCGGCGGACGCCACCCTGGCGAACGTCGAGCGATCCCGACCAAGACACCAGCAGCCGGCGGCAGCACCGTCGGCACGGCAGTCCCATCAGAGGAGGAAGCCACATGTCCCAGGACCAAGGCGACACCCCCGGCAGCGGCCCTGGCGGTCCACACGGCTTCGGCGGTCGCCGAGGACGCGGCCGGCGCGGTCCGAGCGGTGGCCAACGGGCCAACCGCGGCGACGCGCGGGCAGCAATCCTGGCTTTACTGGCCGAAGAGCCGATGCACGGCTACCAGGTCATGGATGAGCTCGCTGAGCGGACCAAGGGAGCCTGGCGACCGAGCCCCGGTTCGATCTACCCGACCCTCCGGCGACTTTCCGACGAAGGTTTGGTGTCAAGTACGGAACAGGACGGCCGCCGGGTCTTCCAGCTCACCGACGCCGGCCGAAAGGCCGCTGAAGAAGCAGCCGATGGCGCGCCGCCTTGGGAGCGTCTCGCTCCGTCGGCTGGCGACATCGACCTGCGGAAGACCGTATTCAGTGTTGGTGCCGCGGCCAAGCAGGTTGCCAGCACCGGCAGCCCCGAGCAGGTTGCACAAGCCGAGGCGATACTCACCGAGGCCCGCAAGCGGCTCTACCGGCTCCTCGCCGAATGAGGAACAAGTGCAGCCTGGACGACGAACGTTGTCCAGGCTGCACTGTCCTACTTAGCGGGTAGAGGGGTTGCTTTCTGCTTGTTGAGACGCGCCGATGGACGTCTCAACATTCGCCATGAGCCGACCTCAAAGGTTGTCTAAGCCGTCGCGGCGTGTCCGGAGACTGCCCACCTTGGGAGGTTCGGATCTATGGGACGTTCAAGCAACATTCGCCCGTGCCGCGACCCAAGCTGTCCAGCCTGGCGCCCACCTGAGCCGAGGAGTCGACGACGTGCCTCCAGACGACCGCATCGGGC
>JBDTMW010000287.1:0-3185 GCA_039934065.1 Actinomycetota bacterium
ACAACTACGGCCCCTACCAGCACGTCGAGAAGTTCATCCCCCGCCAGATCACCGGGATCCTGCAGGGCACCAAGCCCAAGCTGTACGGCGCCGGCGCCAACGTCCGCGACTGGATCCACGTCGATGACCACAACGATGCCATCGTGACGATTCTGGAGAAGGGCCGACCGGGCGAGACCTATCTCATCGGCGCCGACGGCGAGCAGGACAACCGCCAGATCGTGGCTCTGCTGCTGGAGCTGATGGGCAAGCCGGCCGACTGGTTCGACCTGGTGTCCGACCGCCCCGGCCATGACATGCGCTACGCCATCGACTCCGGCAAGCTGCGGGCCGAGACCGGGTGGACCCCGAAGTACCAGGACATCCGCGCCGGCCTGGCCCAGACCATCTCGTGGTACCGGGACAACGAGGCGTGGTGGACCCGGGACAAGGAGCGAACGGAGCAGGCCTACCAGCGTCTGGGCCGCTGACTTCCGAGCGCAGCACCTTCTCGACCACCGCGCTCGCCCTCGCCGGGGTCAGATAGCGTCGCCGCTATGCGTGACCTCCCACCCGGCTGGGCCACCGACCTGGCGATCCTCGAGCACTGCGGCTCCGCTGTGCAGGACCGCGGCGACCACCTGCTCGTCCGTACCCCGGCCAACCCCGAGTTCCACTGGGGCAACTGCCTGTTCGTCACGGACGAGGATACGGTGGACGAGGCTGGCCGGTGGGTCAGGACGTTCCGGTCCGCCTTCCCCGAGGCGACCTGGGTCGCCATCGGCCTGATCCAGATGCCCGATGACCGGGCAGCCTGGGCCGCGCAGCGACTCGATCTCGAGCTGGACGAGGTGCTCACGACTGGCACGTTGCCGCGGCAGACGCCCCTGCCCCAGAGGTATGCCGTACGCCGCCTCAGCGGGCACGACTGGGCCCGGTCGGTGGCCCGGTCCGTCACGGAGAACGACCTGACCAATGAAGAGGAGCCGCAAGGGTACGAGCGGTTCGCCCAGGCTCAGGTGCTGACTCGGCGCGCGCTCTCGGATCGCGACCTGGGGGCGACCTTCGGCGCGTTCGAGGGTGACCTGCTGGTCGCCGAGCTGGGCATCGTCCGATGCGGGGCCGTCGCGCGTTACCAGAGTGTCGGCACTGACCGGGAGCATCGCGGGCGCGGCCTGGCCTCGCACCTTCTGGGCATTGCTGCCCGCTGGGCCGGCGATCGCGGCTGCGACAGGTGGGTCATTGTCACCGAGGCGACCAACCCGGCCGGACGGGTCTACCGCAGTCTCGGGTTCGAGCCGGACAGCGGCAACGCCCAGGCGTATCGAAAGCCGCCCGTTGAGGCTCGCCACTGAATCCAGATCGGCTCAGGGCTGCAGCCGGATCGCGTCGTAGATCGCGCGGACGGCAGGAGCCGATGTCTCGGCGCCGGTGCCGGCTTGCGACACCACGACAGCCACGGCGTACTTGGGTTTGCTGGCAGGTGCGTAGCTCACGAACCACGATGTGGTCTGCTTGCCGAACACCTCGGCCGTCCCGGTCTTACCCGCGACGGGGTAGCTCGCCAGCGGGAAGCCCGCGAAGGCCGCCTTGGCCGTGCCGTCGGTGACGACCCCCCTGAGCGCTGAGTGCAGGAAGGCCAGCATCCGGGGACTGAGCCCGACCTGCCCGCGTGCCTGGGGCTCGATGGTGCGGACCAGTGTTCCGTCCGGTGTGGCGAAGGCCGCGGCCACCTGGGGCGTCCACAACGTCCCGCCGTTGGCGATCGCGGAATAGGCCGAGGCCATCTGCAAGGGAGTCACCTGGACATCGCCCTGCCCGATGGCGAAGTTGGCCGCGTCGCCGGCCCTGAACTGAAACCCTGTCTGGCAGTTCTCGACGGCCAGAGCCTTCAGATAGACGGCCCGCGCGGGATCGGTCGCGGCCACCTCTGGATATCCGGTGCGGGCCTTGGCGCAGGTGTCGACCCTGGTGTCGTCCCAGTTCTGCTGCTTCCACGCCCGGTCGGGGATCCGCCCGGCGGTCTCCCCCGGCAGGTCGATGCCGGTCCGGACCCCGAGCCCGTAGTCCTTGGCCATGGCCACGAAGGGGTCGGCGGCGTCCGTCTTCGCTGCCAGGCCTCCCTGCGAGAGCCATGATTTGTAGGCGAACTGGTAGAAGATCGTGTCGCAGGAGATGACGAGCGCTGTGTGCAGGTTGATCACGCCGTGAGCGGTGGACTCGTAGTTGTGGAAGTCCCTGTTGCCGACCCGGAAGCTGGCGCCGCAGTTGTACGTCCCCGACAGGCTGTTTCCGGCGTTGACCGCCGCCGGCAGGGAGATCACCTTGAACGTCGAGGCCGGCGAGAACACCGAGGAGGTCAGCCGGCTGACCAGCGGAGTGCCCGCCTTGGCATCGGTCAGGGCCAGGAGGTTGGCTTCGCTGATCCCCCCGGTCCAGACCTCAGGGCGGTATGACGGGTAGCTCGCCGCCGCCACCACGGCCCCGTTGGTGACGTCCATGACCACCGCCGCGCCCGAGTCTGCCTTCCATCCACGAGAACGGGCACCGGCTATCGCGTCAGCCAGCGCCTTTTCGCTGGCAGCCTGGATGGGGGCGCTGAGGTGGGTGATGACGTCTTCGCCCGGGATCGCGTCGGTGGCCGAGATCTGACCTGTGACAACGCTTCTGGGGTCGATGGACACGGTGGTGCGGCCGCTGACGCCGCGCAGCACTGCGTCGTACTGCGCCTCCAGACCAGAGCGCCCGACCAGATCTGTGTCCGCGATCTGTCCGGCTGCACGGCTGACGTCGGCGACGGTGGCCCGGTTGAGATAGCCGAGGACGTGACTGGCCTGGAGCCCGTCAGGATGCGGGTAGTGGCGGACGGGCTGGGCGCCGACTCCGATCCCGGGGAAGTTCTCGGGCTGCTCCAGCAGGCTCAGGGCTCGTTGCGGGTCGACCCCCTGCGCAATCGGGATCGGTTGGTACGGCGAGCCGTTGAAGCAGAGCGGTGCCCTCGGCGCACCGGCGGTCCCGCACAGGTACGTCTTGCTCCAGAGCTGGGCGAACGGCATACGGAGCAGCGTGGCGACACGCCCGACCAGGGACCGCCCACCATCCTTGGCGGCCAGCAGCGCTGATCGTTCGACCGTCACGAATGCTGCAGATGTGTTGTCTGCCAATGGTTTTCGCGCTGCGTCCAGAATCCGGCCACGGACGGCAGG
>JBDTMW010000288.1:0-3184 GCA_039934065.1 Actinomycetota bacterium
GGGTCGTCTATGCGATGTATGACGGGGGCTACCGTCCCGACCGCGGCTACAACAAGTGCTCGCGCGTCGTCGGTGAGGTCATGGGCCAGTACCACCCCCACGGCGACTCCTCGATCTATGACGCGTTGGTGCGCCTGGTGCAGGACTGGTCGCTGCGCTACCCGCTGGTCGACGGCCAGGGCAACTTCGGCTCCCCCGGTGATGACCCGGCCGCCGCGCCGCGATACACCGAGTGCCGGATGGCGGCCCTCGCCATGGAGATGGTCCGTGACATCGACCAGGACACGGTGGAGTTCAAGGACAACTACGACGGCAAGACCCAGGAGCCCACGGTCCTGCCGAGCCGGTTCCCGAACCTGCTGGTCAATGGGTCGGCCGGCATCGCTGTCGGAATGGCCACCCAGATCCCGCCGCACAACCTGCGCGAGGTGGCAGCCGGGGTCCAGTGGTTCCTGCAGAACCCCGAGGCCCAGCGCGAGGAGCTGCTCGCCTATGCCATGACCCAGATCCAGGGCCCGGACTTCCCTACGGGTGCGCTCATCCTGGGTCGCAAGGGCATCGAGGACGCCTACCGCACCGGCCGCGGCTCGATCATCATGCGTGCCGTGGTCGAGGTCGAGGAGATCCAGAACCGCATCTGCCTGGTCGTGACCGAGCTGCCCTACCAGGTCAACCCGGACAGCCTCGCCCAGAAGATCGCCGAGCTGGTCAAGGACGGTCGCCTGGCCGGGATCGCCGACATCCGCGACGAGACCTCGGGGCGCACCGGCCAGCGCCTGGTGATCGTGCTCAAGCGCGACGCCGTGGCCAAGGTCGTGCTCAACAACCTCTACAAGCACACGCAACTGCAGACCACGTTCGGCGCGAACATGCTGGCACTGGTGGACGGGGTTCCGCGCACCCTGCCGCTGAGCGCGTTCATCCGACACTGGGTTGAGCACCAGGTGGATGTCATCCGGCGCCGGACCGCATTCCGGCTGCGCAAGGCCGAGGAGGAGGCCCACATACTGCGTGGGCTGCTCAAGGCCCTGGATGCCCTCGACACGGTCATCGCCTTGATCCGCGCCTCGGCCACGGTCGAGGTCGCCCGCGACGGGCTGATTGGCCTGCTCGGCATCGATGAGATTCAGGCGCAGGCGATTCTCAACATGCAACTGCGTCGCCTGGCTGCCCTCGAGCGCCAGAAGCTCATCGACCGACATGACGAGCTGCAGGCGATGATCGATGAGTTCACCGCGATCCTGGCCTCGCCGGACCGCCAGCGCACGATCGTCAGTGAAGAGCTCGCGGAGATCGTCGCCAAGTACGGCGACGACCGACGCACCAAGATCGTGCCCTTCGACGGCGACATGTCGATGGAGGACCTGATTCCCCAGGAGGACGTGGTCGTCACCATCACGCGTGGCGGCTACGCCAAGCGGACCAAGGTCGACCTGTACCGGTCTCAGCATCGTGGCGGCAAGGGCGTGAGGGGTGCGTCACTGCGAAGTGATGACATCGTGGAGCACTTCTTCATCACGACAACCCATCACTGGCTGTTGTTCTTCACCAACCTGGGCCGCGTCTACCGCGCCAAGGCGTACGAGCTGCCCGAGTCCGGTCGTGACTCCAAGGGCCAGCACGTCGCCAACCTCCTGGCTTTCCAGCCCGGTGAGAAGATCGCTCAGGTCCTGGCCCTGCGTGACTACGTCACAGACCCCTACCTGGTGCTCGCGACCAGGAACGGCCTGGTCAAGAAGACTCGCCTTTCGGAGTACGACACCAACCGTTCCGGCGGCCTGATCGCGGTCAACCTGCGTGACGGCGACGAGCTGGTCGGCGTGGGCGTGGCCGCGGCCATCGATGACCTGTTGCTCGTCTCGGTCAAGGGCCAGTCGGTCCGGTTCACCGCTGACGACTCCACCTTGCGCCCGATGGGCCGGTCCACCAGCGGCGTGACCGGCATGCGGTTCCGCCGCGGTGACCACCTGCTGTCGATGAGTGTGGTCGTGAACGGCTCCGACCCCGACGTGTTCGTGGTGTTCGAGAACGGTCTGGCCAAGCGGTCCCTTGCCTCGGACTACACGGCCAAGGGTCGCGGCATCCTGGGTGTCAGGGTCGCCCAGCTCTCCGAGAGGGGCGGCGACCTGGTCGGCGCGCTCACGGTGGATGAGGAGGACGAGGTCATGGTCGTCATGGAGAAGGGCAAGATAGTCCGCTCCCGAGTCGACGAGGTGAGGCGGACCGGCCGCAATACGATGGGCGTGCAGTTCGCCACGCCAGACAAGGGCGACTCGATCGTGGCGGTGGCGCGCAACGCCGACCGTGGGATCGAGGACGCTGACGAGGGCGACGACGTCGTGTCCGGAGTTGGCCTGGGTGTCGCGCCGGACGTCGGTGCACCAACCGTGACCGAGAATGCGCTCGAATCCGCAGCCGAGGCGGGTACCGTTGCCTCGGAGAAGGATGAGGACGACATTGTGGGAGGCAGCGAGTGAGTACGGCAGGTCCGATCGGCACCCCGGTCCACGCTGCGGGCCCGCCTAGTTATGCCAGCACCGCCAGTGCAGGGTCGAGCCCACAGGTAGCACGCTCTGCGGCGCCTCGTCGGGTCAAGCTCAGCGTCTCGCGAGTTGATCCGTGGTCGGTGATGAAGATGTCATTCCTGATCTCGGTTGCCGTCGGCATTGCCGGCGTCGTCATGGTGGCAGCCCTGTGGATGGTCCTGTCCGGCATGGGCGTTTTCGCGGACATCAACCGCACGGTCGAAGAGGTGCTGAACAGCAGCAACGGCTCCAGATTCGACCTGATGGACTACATCGGCCTGGGGCGCGTGGTCTCGCTGTCAATTGTCATCGGTGTCATAGACGTCATCTTGATGACGGCGATCGCGACGCTGGGCGCCTTCCTGTACAACGTGTGCTCGAGCCTTGTCGGCGGCCTGCAGCTCACCCTGACGGACGACTGAGATAGCCCGAAGTTCCGCTGGGCTCGATGGTCGATAACCAGGCGTCGACTGGGATCCCTGAGGCCGTTTGGATGGGACCATGCGGGTGGGGTAGCCTCGTGCGTCGCGCGCCTGTGACTCCACTCGGGGTCTGGTGCGACGGAGATGGCGAACGGGCCTATAGCTCAGACGGTTAGAGCGCTTCCCTGATAAGGAAGAGGTCAGAGGTTCAAGTCCTCTTAGGCCCACCATCATCTC
>JBDTMW010000289.1:0-3183 GCA_039934065.1 Actinomycetota bacterium
CCGAGATCGTGGACCTGCCGTTGATCCGTGAGATCGCCAGCACCGGCAAGCCGATCATCATGTCCACCGGCATGGCGACCCTTCGCGAGATCGACGCCGCCCTCAACGCCGCGCGCGACGGCGGCTGCTCAGAGCTGCTCCTGCTGGCTTGCACGTCGTCCTATCCGGCGATGCCGCAGGACACCCACCTCCGCAACATCTCGTTGCTGGAACAGGCATTCGGCGTCCCTGTCGGCCTGTCCGACCACACCCGCGGCATCGGCGTCTCCATCGCGGCCGTGGCCCTGGGCGCCGTCTGCATCGAGAAGCACGTGACGCTCGATCGCGCCGACGGCGGTGTCGACTCTGAGTTCTCCCTGAACCCCTCAGAGCTCGCGATGTTGACCCGAGAGGCCGAGGCCGCGCGGCTGTCCTCGATCAGCCCGGCCAAGGTGGGCCCGACCGAGTCCGAGCAGGCCGTGCTGCGACTTCGTCGATCGCTGTATGTCGTGGCCGACGTCCGCGCCGGCGACCTCGTGACGCGCGAGAACGTGCGCTCGATCCGGCCCTCGGGTGGTCTGGCCGCCGACCAGATCGAGATCGCGCTGGGCCGGACCTTCGTCCACGACGTCTCGCGCGGCACCCCGCTGTCGTGGGACCTGATCTGACCTGGGACCTGATCCGATCCGATCGGATCAGACCTGGATCTGACCTGACCTGGATCTGACCTCAGCTCTTGCAGTCCCCCACGCGGTAGATGACCACGCTCGCGCCATACCCGATCGGGGTGAGTCCGGGCGTGTCGTACAGGTCGACCAGACCCGAGTAGCTCGACTGCCGCTCATCGGTCGTCCCATAGCGGTCGAAGTCGTCGACGACGGCTCCGACCTTGAGCCGCTTGACCGCGGCACAGACCCGCGGGTCGGTCGTGAACGACTTGAACTGCTGGGAGAGCAGGGCGACGTCCGGGGTCGGGTTTGAGGTGGTGTGCGGGATGACCACGCGATGCCCTGACCAGATGCCGGAGAACTGAGCCCCGGTGAAGGGACTGCCCAGAACCGTCTGACCGGCAGGGATCTCGGTCGCAAGCTTCTCGTAGAGCACCTGCTCGTCGGCAGTGACCATGTGGTGGGAGAAGCTGGTGTTGGCATAGCGGTCCTGAAGGACTGCGGCCCCATGACCGATGCCCTGGGTGGGGTAGAGGACGACAGGACCAACCAGCATTACCAGGCAGGCGATGCCCAGGGATCTGCGTGCCGAGAGCACCCGGTCGAAGACGTCGGCCGAGACCCTCCTGACCGTGCGAGCCAGCGCATCTGCCGCGCTGGTGATACCGAGTGCGGCCAACGGCACCGCGGTCATCGGGATCAACGCCGCGACCCTCTGGGCGTCGTTGTACCAGAACCCGGTCAGCTCCCGTGCCAGCCAGGACGACGAGCCGGCGCACAGCATGTACAGGAAGAGGAGGAACGTGTGGCTCATCAGCAACCAGCGCAGGCGGGGAACGTGCAGCAACCGGTAGAAACCCCACAGCGTCGCAACACCAAGAACCCAGTGCGCCTTGGTGATCACCGTCGACAGGGTCAGTGCCTGTCCCATGGCCTGGTTCACGGTCATCAGCTCGTGCCAGTTGAAGTCGCGCACCGAGTTCAACGCCGGGATCAGGTTCATGGCCGCCCACCCGCCCAGGAACGCCAACCAGCCCAGCAGCAGCCACAACAACGAGCGACGGAGCTCACGCGCACCGCGTTCACGGCTGCGGATAACCAGTCGCGCCGACAGCAGGACTGACCCGACGACAGCCCAGATTCCCAGGGCGAACAAGGCGCCCGGGTGCGCGAAGAACATCCCCACACAACCCAGGAACCCGGCGAACAGCACCGCCCACCAGCTCAGCCCCGGCCCGAGAGCCAGGCCACGTTGGACGTCTTCAGCCTCCGTCGCGTCCAGAGTGGCACCGTCGGCGGCAACACCCGAGGAGTTGATGTCGTCCTGGGCGTTGACCGATCGAGGCATCAGGTGCAGCACCATCAACGTCAAGGCAATCGCGGCCGGTAGTGCCGCCAGCGACAGCACGTTCGGCCACAGGACGCCAAAGCTCAACATCAGGTAGGGGAACAGGGTGATCGCGCCGGAGCACAGACCCAGCGCCAGGGTGGTGAGCAGCCGGGCGTGGGGCAGGATCCGCGAGCTCAGCCAGACCATCGACAGCGGCCAGACCACCCCGCCGATCGCCCAACCGACGGCATTGGCGCCGATCGCGACGTTAACGCCGGTCAGAGTGCTGACCAGCGCCGTGAGGTCATGCCACAGCGGCGGGTACCACGCCGTTGCGGCGGCCCCCGAGGCCGCACCGACCTGTCCCCCGTCAGGAAGGCCGGAGCGGATGACCGCAAGCACGGCGTTGTAGTGGAAGCCGGCATCAATCGTCTGCGACGGAATGTTGGGGTCGCGAATCCCGAGCATGAAGTTGGTGGCGACGATGAACGCGGCCAGCCCGGCCGACGCGAGCCACCAGGTCGTTCGGCGGCGCGGCACCCAGGGCGCCGACTTCCACCACCGCAGGAAGGGCCGATATCCCACCACAGCAAGCCATCTGCTCGTCGCCGACTCGCCTGGACCACGGTGCCGGGCTTCGGTCCACCAGAAGATCGCGGCGCGCCCCAGCACTGCGACCAGGGTGAGCAGGGCAAGCGCGATGGCCACCGCAGCCAGGCTCCAGCGACCCAGGACGACCGGCACCAACAACGTTGCGAACGCCAGAACCCCCATCGACGTCAGGGGCGCCAGGCCCAGGGCATCGAAACCTCGAGCGCCCAGGCCAAGGTTCACGATCAGTCCGGGCAGCACGAGCAGCACCGCCGCCACCAGGGCGGGGGCGAGTGCCTGGCCCCAGTCGAGAATCACGAGATCAGTCGTCGACCCCGCCGCTTTCGAGCCGTGCGCCATGGGCGAAGTGCGGTGTCAGCTTGTTGTCGACCATGCTCAGCGCTGCGCCGATCGCCATATGCATGTCGAGGTACTTGTAGGTGCCCAGGCGGCCACCGAACAGCACGCCGCGCTCGGCCCTGGCCAGGTCGCGATACCGAAGCATCTGTTCACGATCCTGCGGGGTGTTGACCGGGTAGTAGGGCTCGTCCTCACCTTCGGCGAAGCGGGAGAACTCGCGCATGATGACGGTCTTGTCGGCCGGGTAGTCGCGCT
>JBDTMW010000290.1:0-3171 GCA_039934065.1 Actinomycetota bacterium
AGTCGGTGTCGAGCCGGACCTCGATCCGATCATGGCTGGCCATCTTCTCCAGCCACGCGGTGTAGCCGTCGACCGGCAGACCCTCGTGCGTGTCGTTGAAGTAGCGGTTGTTGTAGTCATAGCGAACCGGCAGCCGGGCGATGATCTCAGCGGCCAGCAGCGTGGGGTCGGTCTGCCACTGCTTGGCGGTGTAGCCCTTGATAAAGGCCTCGTACAGCGGGCGGCCGATCAGCGAGATCGCCTTCTCCTCGAGGTTCCTGGCGTCGGTCGCGGCGTATTCGCCCGCCTGCCCGGCAATCAGCCGTCGCGCCTCGTCAGGTGAGTACGCAGCGTCGAAGAACTGGTTGATGGTGCCGAGGTTGATCGGCATCGGGAAGACCTGCCCGCGGAAGTTCGTGTAGACCCGGTGCTGGTAGCTCGTGAAGCTGGTGAACGCGCTGACGTACTCCCAGACCCGCTCGTTCGAGGTGTGGAACAGGTGCGCGCCGTAACGGTGCACCTCGATGCCCGTCTCGGCGTCAGCCTCGCTGTAGGCGTTGCCGCCGATGTGGGCCCGACGGTCGATGACGACGACGTTCAGGCCGAGATTCTCAGCGCACTGCTGGGCAACGGTCAGCCCGAAGAACCCCGCGCCGACAACAACAAGATCCGCTTTCACGCACTCATCCAGGGTCTGGGTATCAGGGACATGCACAGTCCGGGTATCAGGTCAGGGCAACGGGGTCAGGCTACCCGAGCGTCCTTGCGGAACCGCATGAAGCCCTTCTGGTCCGGAGGTGCGTCAGGGACATACCGCGAGCTCCCGAAGAGCCGCAGCGAGGCCTGGTTGTCGGTGTGGACCATGGCCAGGTATGCCGTGAGCCCGGTCGCGCGCGACCGCGAGACCTCCGACAGGGTCATCTCCGACAGGGCCACCTCTGCCGCACGGAGGATGGGACGGGACAGGGAGTGACCGCGTCGCTCGGGTGCCACCGTGATCGAGACCTCCCACTCGCGATCCCCCTCCTGCCCGGAGTCCTGCCCGAGGTCCCAGCGCACCGTTCCGGCCGGGCCGGTCTCGTCCTCGAGAACCAGCAGCAGCCGGTCCTCACGGGTCAGGCTGGACACAACCCAGGCCAGGTGCTCGGGCCAGGGAACCGGCTCGCTGTTGCGTGAGCTCGCCCTGGTCACGGGGTCGTTGCGCCACTGCCAGAGAAGCTGCGCGTCCTGGACGGTCGCTGGTCTGGCGGCCAGTCCTGGGGCGGCCAGGTCTGGATCGACCGCCTTGGGCCACGGGCCGAGATCCACTGCCTGTTCCCAGGTCCGGACCACCCGCCAGGCACCGAGCCCGTCGACGATGAGCCGGCCGGCGAGCGTCAGGTCAGCGCGCACCCGCGGATCGGTCAGCGCCGTTCTCAGCCTGCCCACGGCGTCCTCAACGGCGTCCTCAGCGGGGCCCGGGATATCTCCGCCCCTCTCGGAACCACCAAGCTCGCGACCGCCAAGGCCAACGGCGGCGCCGGCGCCGACCACCCGGTCATACCCCTCACGCTGGTTGTCCACGGCCCAGACCACGGCCATCGGCACGCCGAGGCAACACAGCTCCCAGACGGAGGTGCCGGCCGCGCTGATCACCAGGTCCTGCCGGGCCATCAGCGCGGGGAGGTCGTCCACCGGAGCCACGACGTGGAGTGAGAGCCGGGAGCCGAGAGCCGCGGCTCGCGCCCGTTCGGCGATCTCGCCGACAGCGATCACTGTGACGTCCAGCGACAGGCCGGTGCGGGCCAGGAGCCCAACAGCCGCCGGGGCAAGGCCGACAGGGTCCGTTCCGCCCATGACCACCAGCACCGAGCGAGCAATCGAATAGGTAGCGGTGTCAATGGGTTTCACCACCTGGCGCGCGTCCAGAACCCGCTGACGGATCGGCGCATAGCGGGACCCACGCAGCAGCAGGCCGGTTGTAGTCGAATCGTCAGCCGGCCGTGGTGCGAGCTCGGCGCCGAAGGTCGGGTCGATGACCACATCCGCACGTCTGCGGCCGTACGAGCCGTCCTCCATGTTGCTCAGGACAAAACTGCCCATGAGCCACGACGACGAGCTGTACGAGTCGATGTGGACCACGTCTGGATCAAACCGCTCGACCAGCTCCAGCAGCGGGTTCGGGCTTGGGTCCGGGGATTGGCCTGGGCTCGGTTCCGGCACCCGAGAAATCTCGACAACCTTGACGGGCGCCGACGCCAGCTGGCCCTGCACGAACGACCCCTCGAAATGCCCGGCCACCACGACGTCGTGGCCGGCGGCCACCGCTGCCTCGGCCAGGGCCAGCGAGCGGATCACATGTCCGACACCGATCGGCCCACCCCCGTCGCAGAGCAGGAGGGCCCGCATCAGCCCGCCTCGATCGGCTTCTGCGCGACTGCCGCGTTGATCGCCACGAGGTCCGCGCGGGCCCGAAGGATCGCGACGACGTCACGCCACTGCGGCGGCTCGTCGGGCAGCTCGGTCACCAGCGCGCGCAGCAGGGCGAGATCTTCGGCGGTGTCCAGGGTGACCCGCAGGTCCGTGGCCGGCGGCGTCACGCACAGGCCCAGCAGGCGGTATGCCGTGGGGTCGGCGTAGACCGCGGAGGTGACGTGCACGCGATCGTGACCGACCGCCATACGGTCGACGGCGCGAAGGGCCTGCGCGGTGACCAGCTCGATGTCCATCCCCCGTGGCAGGCTGCGCACCAGGACGGTGGAGACGTAGTCGACGCTCGGAGCCGCGGCCCAGGCGCCGGCAACCGCGTCGATCAGGGCTGGGTCCAGGAGGGGGCAGTCGGCGGTCAGCCGCACTATCGCGTCGCAGGGGTAGGCGTCCAGCGCTGATACGAACCTCGAGAGCACGTCGTCCTCGCTCCCGCGCACGACGGCGACGCCCAACGAACCAGCCAGGTGGGCCACCATGTCGTCGCCTGCCAGCGTGGAGGTGGCCACGATGACCTCGTCGACCTGCCTGGCTGACCGCGCCGCCCGCACGACCCACTCGAGCACCGGATGTCCGCCCAGATCCGCCAGGACCTTGCCCGGAAGCCTGGTCGAGCCCGCTCTGGCCTGGATGACCGCGTTGATCCGCATGGGCGCTCCTTGTGCATGGGTCCGACCGTGACATCCTGCCGTATACAAGCAGCGTCACCATGGAGGCACGAATGTC